>NZ_DAHVSH010000152.1:0-9028 GCF_027324685.1 Haloactinopolyspora sp. | reverse complement strand
GAGGCCGTTAGAGTCCGATGGTGAGGTTCGGTGCGCATCTGCCGCTGATCGATTTCGACGGTTCGGGAATCCCCTCCTTGACCGGCTACGTGGATGCTGCGCGCGAGGCGGGGTTCAGCGCGATCAGCGCCAATGACCATCTAGTGTTCCAACGGTCGTGGCTGGATGGGATCGTCGCGCTGTCCACCGTCGTGGATCGCAGTGTCGACCTGACTTTGGCCACGACCGTAGCCTTGCCGGTGGTCCGAGGACCGGTGGCCCTGGCCAAGGCTGCTGCAGCGTTGGACGCTCTGTCCGGTGGTCGTTTCGTGCTCGGCGTCGGCCCGGGATCCTCAGCCGCCGACTACGACGCGGCTGGGGTGCCGTTCGGGGAGCGCTGGTCGCGGTTCGACGAAGCGGTTCGAGTGCTCCGTTCCTCGCTCACCGAGGAACGCGTGCCGACACCGGACCGCTTCTATGACACACCCGCCCTGGAGCCCCGGCCGGCCCGGCCGATCCCGATCTGGATCGGCAGTTGGGGCTCTGCGGCCGGACTTCGCCGGGTGGCCCGCCTCGGCGATGGATGGCTTGCGTCGGCGTACAACACGACACCCGACCAGATCTCCGCCGGCCGTGACATCCTGCACCGCGTCCTGGAGCCGGCCAGACGAGACACGCGCGCCTTTCCGATCGCCCTTGCGACCATGTGGACCTACCTGACCGATTCCGATGCCGCATCGCGGACGAGACTCGACGCCCTGGCTCACATGCTGGGCCGGGACCCGGTCACGCTCGCCGAGCAGGTGCTCATCGGGCCAGCCGAGATATGCGCCGCACGGCTGGCTCGCTACGCCGACGCCGGTGTCGACGCGGTCTTCATCTGGCCGGTCGCCGACCCGGTAGCCCAGCTGCGCCACTTCGGGACGTCGGTCGTCCCGCACCTGAGCTGACTGCTCGAGCCACGTGGTCGACGCTCTACAACTCCGCTAACGCGCAGGCTGTACGCCAGGTCCGGATGGTCAGGGACGTGTTGACCGGGGTTCCGAGAAGTCCCCTGACCACCCGGCTGCGCCTGGCCAGGCGGGTGTTACGGCGCCACGGCGCGCTGCACCGCTTCGCGCAGGAGGGCTCGCCGCTGGTCGTGCCGGTCGGTGGGCTCGCCGGCGCTGGCGGCGTAGACGTTGCTGACGGGCGACCAGGTCATCGACATGGCGATGACCAGGGCCATCAAGTCGTACGGGTCGCCGGAGCGGACGATGCCGTCCGCTTGGGCCTGCGCGATCGCCCGGATCTTCGCGTCGTCGAATTTCTCGACCTCCGGGGCGAGACGTCCTTCCGGGCTGCGCTCGAGGCGCGCCCAGGTCGCAAGCCGGATGAGGTCCGGGTTCTCCAGGTACTCGTCGTAGAGCCGGACGGCCCAGTCCGCCAGGTCGGTGGCATCGAACGCGACTGCGTCGGCGATGTGCTCGAGCGACTCCAGGAAGACGGCGTCGAAGAGCCGTTCCTTGCTGCCGAAGTAGGCGTACAGCTGTGCCTTGTTCGTTCGCGCGTCGCCGACGATGCGTTCGACCCGCGCCCCGGCGATCCCGTACCTGGCGAACTCGGCGATGGCCGCCTCGACGATGCGCCGTCGTGTCGCGACGCCCCGCGCGGTGACAGGTCCCGTGGTCATCCCACCAGTGCACAACAGACCGGTCGGTTTGCCAAGCCGGACGCACCTGTCATAGCGTCAAATAAACCAACCATTCTGTTTGTTTGGAGACCACATGAGGCACACGACCGGCTGGCAGGCGAGCGGCGGGGGCGGGCTCCGGCGTGCGAGCCTCGTGCGACGTGATCTGCGAGCCGACGACATCGCGGTGCGCGTGGACTACTGCGGCGTCTGCCACACCGACCTGCACGCCGTCGCAGCCCATCCCGGGCCGGGAAGTCCACCGGTCGTCCCTGGCCACGAGTTCACGGGCGTGGTCACCGCAACCGGGCCGGACGTGTCGAGCTTCGACGTCGGCGACCGCGTCGCCGTGGGCAACATCGTCGACTCCTGCGGAACGTGCGATCCGTGCCGGGCTGGACAGGAAAACTTCTGCCGCCAGTTCCCCATGCTCACCTACGGCGGCACCGACCGACACGACGGGATGACCACCCTTGGGGCCTTCTCCCGGGAGTACGTCGTCCGGGAGGGGTTTGCCTACCACCTTCCCGACGGTTTGGATGCGGCGTCGGCCGCACCGCTGTTGTGCGCGGGTATCACCGTGTGGGAACCGCTGCGGGCGCTTGATGTCGGGCCGGGATCACGCGTGGCCGTCGTCGGTCTCGGCGGGCTCGGGCACCTGGCCGTCAAGCTGGCCGTCGCCCTCGGCGCCACCACGACCGTCATCACCCGGAGCAAGGGCAAGGCCGACGACGCGCGTGCCCTCGGCGCCCACGAAACCCTCGTGTCGTCCGACCCGGAGCAGATGGCCGCCGCCCGCGACCGCTTCGACGTCGTCCTGGACACCATCTCCGCCCCGCACGAACTGCGCCCGTATCTGCACCTCGTGGCGATGGACGGGACTCTGAGCCTGCTCGGGCATCTGGGCACGGTCTCCGTCGACGTGCTCGATCTGCTCATCGGCAGGAAGCACCTGAGCTCGGCCGGCAGCGGCGGACGGCCCGCCACGGCCGAGCTGCTGGCCTTCTGCGCCAGGCACGGCATCACCGCCGACGTCGAGGTGCTTCCCTCCGGACGGATCAACGACGCCTTCGACCGGCTCGAACGCGGTGACGTGCGCTACCGCTTCGTCCTGGACCTGGCCGACCTGGACGCAGCGCGATAGTCACCATCGGGGCTCACCCAGTCCGGGCGTCCCAGAAGCGGCTCAGTCCGGGAGTAGGTGCGCGACGAGCGAGCGTGCCCATTCCGGGGTTGGCTTCTTCGAGGTGAACACCGCCCGGTAGTAGAGGGGTGCGAGGAGTCCGTCGATGGCGCGTTCGATGGATGGTGCCAGTTCGTTGCCGCGGGCGTGTTCGCGTTCGAGGATGGCTTCGAGTTGCTCCTGTCGTTCGGCTCGGCAGATCTCGGCGTTTTCACCGCCTGCGCCGATGATGGCGCGTACCAGGGCGAGCGTGTCGGGATCGCTGAGGTCGCGGGCGAGGTCCGCGGCATAGCGCTCGAGGTCTTCGCGGAGGCTTCCGCTGTCGGGGACGACGAAGTCACCGGAGAATCGGCTGGTGGCGACGTCGGTGAGCAGGTCGCCGATGGATCCCCACCGTCGGTAGACGGTCGTGGGATGGACTCCGGCGTGGTTGGCGACCATCGGGATCGTCAGCTGATCCCCGGTCTGTCCGGCGAGCAGTTCTCTGACGGCCTGGTGGACGGCCGCGCGGACTCGTGCGGAGCGGCCGCCGGGTCGACGTTCGATGTGCTGCGCTTCGGTAGCGGTGGCCATGTGACCAGTATCGCATCGATCACTGCGAATTATCGCAATGAAGGCTGCGTTAGAGTGGCTGTCCAGTCACTAACGCAACGATCATTGCGAGGTCTTCGTGTCCGTCGACTCTGAGGCTGCCCCGTCACCCGTCGGTGGTCGGCTCCGCGCACCGGGAACGAGATTCTTCCCCTGGGTAGGCGCCAGTCTTGTGCTCTTCCTGGCCGCATCCAGCGCACCGTCCCCGCTCTACGTCGTCTACCAGCAGCAGTGGCAGTTCCCGGCCTGGGTGCTGACCGTCGTCTTCGCCCTCTACGTCTTCGGGTTGCTGGGCTCCTTGCTCGTCTTCGGCGCGTTGTCCGACCATCTCGGCCGTCGAGCGACGCTCGGCGCCGCCATCGCCCTACAGATCGGCTCGCTCGCGCTGTTCCTGACGGCGCAGGACGTCCTCATGCTGTCCGCGGCCCGAGTGCTGCAAGGGATCGCGACCGGGGTCGCGACCACCACGCTGAGCGCCACGCTGGTCGATCTGGAGCCCTCGCGCGGACGGGCCGGCGTGGTCACCTCTGTCGGGCCGCTGAGCGGCCTGGCCATCGGGGCCTTGGGCAGTGGTCTGCTCGTTCAGTTCGCCCCCGCACCGACTCGGCTGGTCTACGCGGTCCTCCTGGGCGCCATGGTGCTGGCGGCTGTGGTGGTCTTCCTCATGCCGGAGACCTCGCAGCGCCTGCCCGGGGCTGCGAGGTCCCTGCGGCCCCGGGTCGCGATGCCGTCGCATCTGCGCGCTGACATCGTTCCGGTGGTGCCGGCGATGATCGCCACGTGGGCGCTGGCCGGCATGTACCTGTCGCTCGGCCCGTCCGTCGCCGCGGAGCTGCTGGGGCTGGACAACAGGCTGATCGGCGGCATCGTGGTCACGCTCCTGGCGGGCACCGGCGCCCTGGCGGTCCTCGTTCTCCGGTCTCGTTCCGCGTCGTGGTTGCTGGCTCCGTCATCGGCGCTGCTCGGGATCGGCACCTTGACCTCGCTCGCCGGCGTGACGCAGGACGCCGTCTGGGTCGCAGCCGCGGGCGCTGTCGTCGCCGGCGTCGGCTTCGGAGGATCGGTGCTGGCGACGTTCGGCACCTTCGCCCGCATCGCCCGGCCACACGAGCGCAGCGCGGTCTTCGCGCTGGCGAATGTCATCAACTACCTCGGTAACAGCGTGCCCGCCGTGTTGGGCGGGATCGCCGTCACCTCCTTGGGCCTACTGACCGCTACCACCATCTACGCCCTCGTGATCGTCGCGTTGACCTTCACCGCTTTCGTTCTGCGCGTGAATCAGGCGCGCCTAGCCGGCATGACGCAGTCACATGAGACACCGTGAGACAAGGAGAAACCCATGACCATGACCAGTAGGACCACACAGCATCTCGAGGTTCGCCGTCCGCACAGTACGACGATCCGGTACACGGCCAGCGGCCCGGCTGGTGGGCCAACGCTCGCACTCGTGCACGGCTGGGCCTGCCACCGCGGCGACTTCGACGCGGTGACCGACCACCTGCCCGAGTCCTACCGCGTGCTCGCGATCGACCTCGCCGAACACGGCGAATCGCGCTCGGCGCGGGACACCTGGACCATCGCGGAGTTCGCCCGCGATGTGGCCGCTGTGCTGGAGGCCGAGTCCGCGACCTCAGTGATCGTTGCAGGGCATTCCCTCGGCGGGGCGGTGGCCGTGGAGGTCGGCCGGTTGCTCCCGGACACGGTGACGCACGTGGTCGCGCTCGACGCGCTGCACTACCTGGGCCTGTTCCCCGCGATGAGCGACGATCAGGTCGAGGCCATGGTCGGTGGGTTTCACGACGACTTCGCCGGGGCGGTGCGGGGTCTGGTCGAAGGGGGATCCCCCGAGGGCACCCACCCGGAACTCAAGGACGCACACTTCCGCAAGATGGTCGCCGTGCGGCAGCCCGCAGGCGTGCGCTCCATCGAAGGCCTGATGCGCTGGGACATGGACGCGGCACTGCAGGAGACCACACAGCCGATCACCGCATTTGCCATCCGTGACCTGGTCGTACCGGAAGCGATCGACCGCTACGGCGACCGCATCGACTTCGTGCTCGTCGATCTGGGCACCCACCACTTCCCGGTGGAGTCACCCGAGGCCACGGCGAAGCTCCTGATCCGCCTGGTCACCGGATAGCGCGGCCTCAGTCGTCTTGGGCGCTCGGAAGAGAACGAACCTGGTCACCGGATAGCGCGGCCTCAGTCGTCTTGGGCGCTCGGAAGAGAACGAAGACGACGAGGACGGCCATGACTGCAACGCCGACCCACATGGACTGGCGCCAGCCGGCGATGAAGGCGTCCTGGGCGGCGAGCAGGATCTGTTCGGCGTGCTCGCCGGCGTGCTGGGACACGGCGGTGGCGTTGGCGATGCCCTCACGTGCGGTGGCCTTGAGCTCGTCGGGTACTCCGCTCAGGCGTTCGGAGATGGCGTTTCGGTATCCGGCGACGAGTAGTCCGCCCAGCAGCGCGATGCCCAGGGCGGCACCGAGTTCGCGGGTGAGGTCGTTGAGTGCGGAAGCTACGCCCTGCTGTTCGCGGGGAAGTGAGGATGTGATGGCCTCGGTCGACGGTGTCATCGCCAACCCTGCTCCCATACCCATGGCGATCAGGCCTGGCAGGACACTGAGGTAGCCGCCTTCGGCGGACACGGATCCGGCCATCAAGGCGAGACCGATGGTGGCGAGGCCGAGTCCGGTGACCATGGCTGCTCTGGGGCCGGTGCGCGCGGCGAGCCTGGGCGCAAGACCGGAGGCGAACATCATCAACAGGGCCATCGGCATCAGTCCCAAGGTCGCGAGCAGTCCACTCCAGCCGAGGACGACCTGGAAGAACGGATAGAGCACCAAGGAGACGCCGCCTTGCACTCCGAACAGAACGAGCAGGAGTGGTCGTTCCGGAAGACAGCCCGCGGGTGCGGAAGTGCCGGATGTCGAGCAACGGGACCGGGGTTCGCAGTTCCCACACGGTGAATGCGACGGTGGCGAGTACGGCTGACACGAGGGGGACCGCAACGATCAGGTCGGACCAGCCCCGAGACGGTGCTTCATGGAGGGCGAAGGTGAAGCCCACGGCGGCGACGATGGAGGTCAGCGCGCCGACGGTGTCGAAACGACCGGTGGCTTCGCGGGAGTTCGGGATGACGCGCATGCCGATCAGCAGCGAGGCGACGGTCAGCACGACAGGCAGGGCGAACAGCCACCGCCAGGTCGCGACGTCGACGAGCAGGGCGGAGAGGTACATGCCGAGGATGCCGCCGCCACCTGCGACCGCGGTCCACATCCCGATCGCCTTGGAGCGCTCCTTGGCAGGGAAGGACGAGGTGATCACCGACAGAGTGACGGGCATGATCATCGCCGCGCCGATGCCGCTGAGCAAGCGCGCTGCGAGCATGACGCCCATGACCGGGGTGACGGCGGCCGCGACGTTCGCGACGCCGAAGAGTGTCAACCCGGTGATCAGGACCGGCTTGCGGCCCAGCCGGTCACCTGCCGCGCCCAGCGGGAGGAGTAGTGCGGCGAGGGTGAGGGTGTAGGTGTTGATGATCCACAGCACCTGCCCCTGGGAGGCGGCAAAGCTGGCGGCCAGTTGGGGCTGAGCGACGTTCAACCCGGACACAGAGGCGACGACGGCCATCAGGGCGATACCGACGGCCCACAGGATCGCTCGTCTGCGCCGTGGATCGTCGATGACGGGCGCGGGGTCCATCGCGCTGCCCTGCGAGGCGAAGGTCATGGTCGGGTTCCTTCCAGTTCTGGTCTGCCTGGCCGGGCACGCGGGCAGCACGACGCGGCGTCGCGGGCGGGAGGCCGCGACGTGCGAAGAAGAGCAACGATGGGTCAGGAAAGGCGGCGGGCGCGGACGATCACGTCACGCAACTGCACCGGCGTGCCGCCGGGCCGGACGGTGCGAGTGTTTTCGTAGCCGGCATCGATTCGCCATGCGGGAACTGTGAACAGATTCGTGATCGAATTCAGCGTCGCCGTCGCAGAGTCGGGACGGTCGTGGCCGGAGTGGTCGCCGTGATGGTGACCGTGGAGGTGACCCACGATGAGCAGCGTGCCGCCGGGGGCTACCCAGGACGCGAGGCGCCGGTAGAGCGGGAGCTGTCCGATCTCGGCGTGGGCGTAGTTGGTGACCACGAGATCCCACGTCCGGTCCGGCGCCCATCGGGACAGATCGGCTTCCACCCAATCGATCCGGTTCGCCAGGCCGGCCGCGGCCGCGCGAGCCTGCGCGGTGGCCAAGGCGGTAGCCGAGATGTCAGCAGCAGTGACCCGCCACCCCTGCTCGGCGAGCAACAGCGCTTCGGCACCAGACCCGCAGCCGGCATCGAGTGCGGCACCGGGCGGCAGATGCGTCGTCTCGGCCGGTAGGTACGGGTTGACCGGCAGCTGCCGCTGTTCCTGTTCTGGGGAATCGAGAGTCCAGTGGTCTTCCCAGTAGTTCTTGTCGAATTCAGCCATCTCAGCCTCCTGTCGTTCCTGGTGCCTGAAATCAGCATCCCGCCCGGCAATAGAACTGGCAAATATTCTTGCCGAATGGAAAAATCGAGGTATGGACGAGACGACCGAGCAGACCCTCGACACCGTCGGCCCCCGGCTCAAGCACCTGCGGCTGCGCCGCGACGTCACCTTGACCGCCCTGGCCGAGGCGACCGGAATCTCCACGAGCACCCTGTCGCGGCTCGAAGCGGGACTGCGGCATCCCACGCTGGAACAGCTCTTGCCGCTAGCGCGGTACTACGGCGTCACCCTCGACTCTCTCGTCGACGCACCCCGCACCGCCGACCCCCGCATCGACCTGCGCCCGTTGTCCTGCGCCGACGGATCCGTCGTCATCCCCCTCACTCGCCGGCCCGGGGGAATTCAGGCCTACAAGTTCATCCTCCCCACCGGCAGCGACGACACCGTTCCCGACCTGCGCTCCCACGAAGGCTTCGACTGGGCCTACGTCCTCAACGGCACCCTGCGCCTGGTGCTCGGCGACCAAGACCTCATCCTGCAGGCCGGCGAAGTGGCCGAATTCGACACCAGAACGCCGCACTGGTTCGGCGCCACCAGCAGGGGACCGGTCGAGTACCTCAGCCTCGTCGGACGTCAGGGGCAGCGCGCTCATGTACGGGCAAGCACCGACCCGCATCGAGTGTGACGGAATCATGGTCAGCAGTGCGGACCCTCGGGCTATGGTTGGTCGATTTTGGGCGCTATAGCGCCCAAAACCCGCCAGTCATAGCGTGACCGGCCCGCGGGAGGGTCATAGCGTGACCGGTCTCGTAGCCGTCGGGTGTGCGGCCGTTGTGCCGACCGCCACTCCCACCCGCGAAGACGTCGTGAACACCCTCATCGCCCTGCTCGAGCCCTGCCGGTGAGCTGATGCAGAAGCGCATCGGAGTAGTTGCTGCCCGTGGCTATGGTCGCGATGCGGTCTCCGGGGATGGTGTGCTGCAGCATGGCGGCGATTCCGAGGGCGCCGGCCGGTTCGAGGATCATCCCGACGGTGTCGCGGATGAGGTGTAGCGCCTCGACGATGGTGGCGTCGTCGACCAGGAGCATCTGGTCCACGTAGGCGCGGAAGGCCGGGACGATGCTCGGGACCGGGAC
>NZ_DAHVSH010000123.1:0-4681 GCF_027324685.1 Haloactinopolyspora sp. | reverse complement strand
CCGCTGGTCCGGAGATCTTCGACGACGAGGTTCGGCAGCTACGCGACCAGGCTCGCGGCTGGCGGGTCGCAGAGCGGCGCCAACATAGAGGGCTGACGTTCGTCGCGGACGCCGGAGTGACGCGCTGCGGGCGCACTCACGAATGACCAGGGCAGAGATCGAGGCGCTCGTCAACCAGCTCGGCAACGTCCACACGGTGCTCAGCGCTGCGGACCCGCAGGACAAAGCGGAGGTTTACCGCCGACTGAAGCTCCGGCTGACCTACCAACCGGAGGACCGGCTGATCCGGGTCGACACCACACTCCACCCTGGAGCGTGGGGTTCTGGTGAGTGTCCGAGGGGGGACTTGAACCCCCACCCCCTTGACGGGGACTAGCACCTCAAGCTAGCGCGTCTGCCTATTCCGCCACCCGGACATGGTGCGGCGCTCTCGTCGAGCACCGGCGGCTGCGTAACTGTACCAAACTGTCAGGGCACACTGTCCACTTCGGGTCCGGTGTCCCCCGCCGGAATGGCACGCAGTTCAAGGTAGCGCGTCCGCGCCTGGAACACGTCACGCATCTCACCGGTGACGGCGTCGAGGAACTCGTCGCGATACGTCGCGTCGGTCCAGATCGAGATGGCGTAGTAGAGCCCGGTGATCGCGGCCATGCCGCCGGCCACCCGAAGCAGCGTCTCGGTGATCTCGACGTCGTGGCCCAACAGATCGAACGGGTAGCTCCAGGCGCCAGGCGTACCCGCCCACGCCTCCGCGACCTCCGGCGTCACGGCGAAGACGCCGAAAGCGACGAAGAACGCCCCCACACCGGAACTGACGACCAGCACCTGCAGCGCCTGACTGACGATCAGCGTCAGCCCGACGTTGAGGCGCTGCCGCCTGCTCAGCGCGCGGCCGCTGGTGTTCAGATCACCTTCCAGCTCGCGCACCAGCCCGGGAGCCCGTAGGGCGAGGAACGTCAACCCCAGCCCGAGCAGGAGCGCGACGACCACCCAGACGAACGCTCGCGGCATGGTGCCGAACATCTGCCACATCTCGGCGTTGACGAACAGCACCAACGAGAAGATCAGCAGCAGCGGCAGCGCGCGAACCAGCCGGCCGAGCGAGGCGGCCAGCTCGTCGGCGATCCGCGTGATCGCCCAGAACACGGTGGGAAACAACCCGAACCCGACCACCAGATACACCAGGACCAGCAACCCGGCATTCGCCGCCATCAAGGCGAGGGTCTGCCACCATTGCATGCCGAAGATCAGCGGCAACAGCGCGGGGATGACGACGAACGCGGCCAGCTCCGGGCGTCCGACCGAGTGCGGCAGGGAGAAGAACCCTCGATTCCGCACCCGGTTGACCAAGCCGAACGCGATCACCAGGATCGCCAGTCCGGCCGCGGCCGAAGCCACGTTCAGCAACAGCGGCCATTCCAGCTCGGTGGCCCCGAGCATCTCGCCGACGAACACCAAGGCCAGAAACGGCGCCGCCCGGGTGAAGATGTCCTCGCTGGCGGAGTAGTCCTCGATGAACAACGGCAGTCCGCTGCGCCGGAACTGGCGCTCGTACTCGGCCAGCTCGCCCCGATGCGTCACGGGCGGGACTCTACCCAGTCCGGAGCGCGCGGCCGAAGCTCGTCGTCGCGCTGGCCCCGCGCCACGCGGACCGGGACAATGTGGACGGTGGGCCTACAACGGTACGAACGCGACGAGGACGAGGCACAGCGCTTCGACCGGCACTGGAACGAGCTGCTCCAGGAGCTGCGGCTGGCGCAGACCGGCACACAGATCCTGTTCGCCTTCCTGTTGGCCATCGCGTTCACTCGGCCGTTCCAGGATTCCGACGGCTTCACCCACGTCGTCTTCTCGATCACTCTCGTTCTCACCGGCCTGGCCACGGGCCTGCTCATCGCGCCCGTGGCGTTTCACCGGATGGTCTTCCAGCTGCGCCTGCGCGACCGGATGATCCCGATGACCGCGCGGATGGCGGCCGGCGGGTTGTTCCTGCTGATGCTGGCTGTGTGCGGCGGGATGCTCTTGGCGCTCGACGTCGCACTCCCCCGTTCGCTGGCGATCGTCATCAGCGGGTTGACATTGCTGTGGTTCGTCGTGTTCTGGTACGTGATCCCGGCGTCGGTACGTCGCCGCCGATGAGGCAGGCCCGGCAACGCATGCGAAGCTGGGGCGGTGAGTATCGTCCACCACCACACCGACGGCGACGGGTGGGTCGAATGCACCTGCGGACTGCGGCACTGGGGCCGGTACGGCGCGGCGGGGCTGATGCTCGTCGACGCCGAGCTCGGCGTGTTGCTCCAGCATCGCGCGCATTGGAGCCACCACGGCGGCACCTGGGGCGTGCCCGGTGGTGCGCGGGCCTCGGGCGAGTCCGGCCTGAGCGCCGCGCTACGCGAAGCCGAGGAAGAAGCGGCGGTCCCGGCCGAGGCCGTGCGGCCGCGGCATGCGTGGGTGGAGGATCACGGGCCGTGGTCGTACACGACCGTCGTCGGCTCGGCGACGCGCCGGTTCGAAGCCCGGCCCAGCGATCCGGAGAGCCTCGACATCACGTGGGTGCCCATCGACGAAGTCCCCAAGCGGCCGCTGCTTCCCGCCTTCGAGCGGATGTGGCCGGGGATCCGCGACCAGGCCCACCGCAGTCTCGTACTGGTCGTCGACACCGCCAACGTCGTCGGCTCACGCCCGGACGGCTGGTGGCGCGACCGTCGAGGCGCGGCGACCCGCCTGCGTGACGGGCTCGCGGAGCTGCCGCCGGTCCCGGCCGATCGGCTCGACCTGCCTGCGACGATGTGGTGGCCGGAGATCATCATGGTGACCGAGGGCGCGGCCCGCGGCGTACCGGAGGCCGACGGTGTCGCCGTCGTCGAAGCCGACGGTGACGGCGACGACGCCATCGTGCGGGTGGTGGCCGACGTGGTCGCCACTCGGCCGCAGGACCATGTCGTCACGGTGACCGCCGATCGCGCCCTGCAGGCCCGCATCGAAGACGCCGGCGCCGGCCACGTAGGCCCGTCGGTCCTTCGCGAACTGCTCGACGCCGCCGAGTGAGCAGCGCGACTACGCCGAACGCTTCTTCTTCGCCGTCTTCTTCGCCGCGCTCTTCTTGGCCGGCGCCTTGGCCTCGTCCGTCCCACCGGACGACGCTGCTGAGCGTCCCTGCTTGGCTTCTTCGACGCTGCGGCGCAACGCTTCCATGAGGTCGACGACCTTGCCCTCGGCGGGCTCGGCCTCCGGCTGCGGGACGACCTCGGCGCCTTCGGCCTTGGCGTTGACGACCTCGAGCAGGGCTTCGCGATATTCGTCGACGTAGTTTTCGGGTTCGAAATCGCCGGACAGGGTGTCGATGTACGACTCGGCCATCGCCATCTCCTGCGGGCGGACCTCGATGTCCTCGTCGAGGAAGCTGAACTGGGGGCGGCGGACCTCGTCCGGCCACAACATCGTCTGCACCACCAGCACGCCCTCGTGGGCGCGCAGCACGGCCAAGCGCTCGCGGTTGCGCAGGGCGACCTTCACGACACCCACCCGCCCGGACTGTTCGAGTGCGTCCCGGAGCAGGGCGTACGGCTTCGCGTCGCCGGTCGGCTCGACGTAGTACGCGCGGTTCAGCGCCGTGGGATCGATCTGCGCGAACGGGACGAAACCCAAGACCTCCACGGACTTCGAAGAGGCGACGGGCAGATCACTGAGGTCGTCCTCGGTCATCACCACCATCTCGCCGCCAGGCATCTCGTAGCCCTTGGCGATGTCGGCGTAGGCCACCTCGTTTCCACACACCTCGCACACCCGGCGGTACCGGACTCGTCCGCCGTCAGCCGCGTGCACCTGGCGGAACGTGACGTCCTTTTCCTGTGTAGCGGCGACCAGACGCATCGGAATCGACACGAGGCCGAACGAGATGGAGCCCTTCCATACGGTCTGCATCGTCGCCTCCCTGATGTGACACGTTCACCTGCGTCATCATCTCCTGCCCGGCCCGAATCGGCTAGCTGGGGTAGCTGTTCACCTCGGCGCGCCTCCGTCGCCGACGGGCCGGAGCGTGCCAGTCTCGACTCATGGAACCGGACACGATCACGAGCGGCGCTGAGCTGAAGACGCTGACGAGCTGGTGTGGCGGCTGTGATGCCGAGGCTGTGTTCGACCAGGTACGCAGCGGCATCGGTCTGGAGTACGCCTGCCGAGGCTGTGGTGCGGCGGTGTTCGCCGGCGACCTCCTGCTCATCGAGGCCACGTTGCAGCCCGGACTCGCCTGAAAGTTCTCGCCTTCTGGTCGTCACCTCGTCGCGTAGAACGCCACCGCGGACGCCGCGGCCACATTCAGCGAGTCCACCCCGTGCATCATGGGGATCGTCACCCGCCGGTCCAGGCGCCGGTCGACGGCCGCGGACAGCCCGTGCCCCTCGGTGCCGAACACCAGCGCCAGCCGGTCGTGGTCCTCGGCGACCAGCTGGTCCAAGGTGACGGCTCCCTCCCCCAGCGTCATACCGGCGACGGTGAAGCCAGCTTCCTTCAACCGGTCGATTCCGGCCGGCCACGGCTCGATCCGGGTCCAGGGCACCTGGAACACCGTGCCCATGCTGACCTTGATGGAGCGGCGGTACAACGGGTCGGCGCAACGCGGCGTGACCAGCACCGCGTCGACGCCCATCGCCGCGGCTGATCGAAAACATGCACCGACGTT
>NZ_DAHVSH010000117.1:0-13912 GCF_027324685.1 Haloactinopolyspora sp. | reverse complement strand
ACCGGCACGTCGTGCGGCTCGCGGGGGACCGGGATGTCGAGCACCTCGCCGTCGTGCAGGACCACGCAGGTGAACGCGCGGCCGGCCCGCCCGGCCAGCACCCGGTCGTACGATCCGCCGCCGCGGCCCAGTCGGCCGCCGGTACGGTCCGCGGCCAGCCCGGGAACCAGCAGTGCGTCAGCCTCGGCCGCGGCGGTCGGACCCAGCGGCTCGCCCGTCGGCTCCAGCAGGCCGCGAGCAGCGGGTGCCAGCGCGTGCGGGCCTTCGTACACCGCCCAGTCGAGGTCGCCGTCGGGCAGCAGAATGGGGAGCAGCACGTCCACTCCGGCCTCGCTCAGCGCCTCGATCAGGGGACCGGTGCCCGGCTCCCGGCCCACCGACACGTACGCGGTGACAAGGCGAATCCCGGTGAACTCCGGCGCGGCGAGGACGGCGTCGCGAATCTCCATGGCCGCCGTGGCGAGCGCCGACGCATCGAGCATGGCGCGACGCGCGAGAATGCGCGACCTCAGCGCGGTCTTGGCCTCGGGGATCGACGTCGGCACGTCTCTACCGTACGGCGCTGGGCAGAACCGGCGCGGATGCGCTTCTGCGGGAAGGATCTGCTTTGTAAGGTGACGGACATGAGCGGCGAGGTGACGGACATGAGCGGCGACCAGACGGCGAGCTCGGCAGGGCACAAGGGTTCGGTGACCAAGGCCGTGATCCCGGTCGCGGGGTTGGGCACGAGATTCCTCCCGGCGACCAAGGCCACGCCGAAAGAGATGCTGCCGGTCGTCGACAAGCCGGCCATCCAGTACGTCGTGGAAGAGGCCACCGGGGCCGGGCTGAACGACGTACTCCTGGTCACCGGGCGCAACAAGGACGCGATCGAGAACCACTTCGACCGCGCCTGGGAGCTCGAGGCCGCCCTGGAGAAAAAGGGCGACCAGCAGCGCCTGCAGCGGGTACAGAAGTCGCAGGTCCTCGGCGACATTCACTACGTCCGCCAGGGCGACCCCCGGGGGCTCGGCCACGCTGTGCTGTGCGGTGCAGCGCACGTCGGCAACGAGCCGTTCGCGGTGTTGCTCGGTGACGACCTCATCGACCCGCGCGATCCGCTGCTGCCCACGATGCTCGACGTCCAGCGGCGCCACGGCGGCAGCGTGGTGGCCCTCATCGAGGTCGACCCGGCCCAGATCAACCTGTACGGCTGCGCGGCGGTCGAACCCGACGAGGGCGATGTCGTGCGGGTGACCGACCTGGTCGAGAAGCCCGACCCGGATTCCGCGCCGAGCAACCTCGCGATCATCGGCCGCTACGTGCTGCACCCGGCGGTGTTCGACGTCCTGCGAGAGACCCCGCCCGGGCGCGGCGGGGAGATCCAACTCACCGACGCACTCAAGACCCTCATCGACGAGCCGGCCGACGACGGCGGCGGCGTGCGGGCCGTGGTGTTCCGCGGACGCCGATACGACACCGGCGACCGGCTCGACTACTTGCGCACCATCGTCAGCCTGGCCAGCGAGCGCGACGACCTCGGACCGGACTTCCGGGCGTTCCTGCGCGAGTTCGTGGCCACCATGCCGCCCGAGGCTGGTCCCGGGGACGCATCGTGAAACGCGTCGCCGACCACCTCTCCGACGTCCTCGGCGCCGTCCGTCCGCTCGGTGAGCTGGACTTCCAACTGCTCGACGCGCACGGATGCGTGCTCACCGAGGACGTCGTGGCGCCGTGGTCGCTGCCGCAGTTCGACAACACCGCCATGGACGGCTATGCGGTGCGGGCCGAAGACGTCGCCGGCGCCTCCGAGGACAGCCCGGTCGAGCTGCCCGTCGTCGCCGACATTCCAGCCGGCGACACCGGCATCAACGCGATCGGCCCGGGACTGGCCGCACGGATCATGACCGGGGCACCCATACCGACCGGCGCCGACGCCATCGTTCCGGTGGAGCACACCGACGGCGGCACGGCCAAGGTGCTGATCACGAGCCCGGCGAAGGTGGGCGCCCACATCCGTCGAGCCGGTGGCGACATCGTGGCCGGTGATGTCGTGCTCGGCGCCGGCACGTATCTCGGCGCGACGCAGATCGGGCTGCTGGCCGCCGTCGGGCGCGACCGCGTCGTGGTTCGTCCGCGGCCCCGCGTCGTCGTCATCTCCACCGGCAGCGAACTCGTCGAGCCCGGATATCCGTTGGCGACCGGCCAGATCACGGACTCGAACTCGTTCACCCTGACTGCCGCGGCCCGCGAGGCCGGCGCCATCGCCTACCGCGTCGCGCCGGTTCCTGACGACAAGGAACGCCTGCTCGGGCTGATCGAGGACCAGCTCATCCGCGCCGACATGGTCATCACCACCGGCGGGGTGAGCGCCGGTGCGTACGACATCGTCAAAGAGGTCCTGTCGGGTCTGGGGACGGTCAGCTTCGACCAGGTCGCCATGCAGCCGGGCAAACCGCAGGGCTTCGGCACCGTCGGCGAGGACGCGACGCCCATCTTCACGTTGCCGGGCAACCCGGTCAGCGCATTCGTGTCGTTCGAAGTGTTCGTCCGCCCGGCCATCCGCAAGATGCTGGGCTCGTCGCGGCTGCATCGGCCGAGCGCGAAGGCGGTGCTGCAGGAACGGCTGCGGTCGCCCGAGGGACGCCGCCAGTTCGCGCGCGCCCGGGTTCAGACCGGCACCGACGGCACGTACCACGTCCGCCCGCTCGGCGCACAGCAGTCGCACCTGATGGGTGACCTCGCCTACGCCAACGCCTTGATCGTCGTGCCGGAGCATGTCACCGAGGTCGCGGCCGGCCAGGTGGTCGACACCGTCCTGCTGGAACGGCGGCGAGAGTAGTGCCCGGGGCGCCGGCCGACCGGCCGAAGCTGACCCACGTCGACGACCAGGGCGCGGCCCGGATGGTCGACGTGACGGCCAAGGACCTCACCACCCGGACGGCCACGGCGTCCGGACGCGTACTCGTCTCGCCCGCGGTGATCGCCGCGCTGCGCGGTGACGGCGTACCCAAGGGCGATGCCCTGGCGGTCGCGCGCATCGCCGGTATCCAGGGCGCCAAGCGCACCCCGGACCTGGTGCCGCTGTGTCACCCCTTGGCGATTCACGGCGTCGAGGTGGATCTCACCGTCACCGACGACTCGGTCGACATCACGGCCACCGTGCGCACGGCCGACCGCACGGGGGTGGAGATGGAGGCGCTGACCGCGGTGTCCACCGCCGCACTCACCGTCGTCGACATGGTCAAGGCGATCGATCGCGGCGCCATCATCACCGACATCCGCGTGGACGAGAAGACCGGCGGGCGCTCCGGCACGTGGCGGCGAACGTGAAAGCGATGGTCGTGACGGTCTCCACTCGGGCCGCCACCGGCGTCTACGAGGACCGCGGCGGTCCGCTGATCGTGTCGAGCCTGCGTGAGCTGGGCGCCGACGTCGACGGGCCGGTGGTGGTGCCCGACGGGCCGGAGGTCGAGACGACGCTGCGTGAGGCCGTCGGCGCCGGGTACGACGTCGTCGTGACCACGGGTGGTACCGGGCTGAGCCCCACCGACCACACCCCCGAGATGACCCGCCGGGTGCTGGACGTGGAGGTGCCCGGGGTGGCTGAGGCGATCCGGGCCTACGGGGTGGCGCACGGCGTCGCGACGGCGTCCCTGTCTCGAGGGTTGGCCGGACGGGCCGGGCGCACGTTCATCGTCAACCTGCCCGGATCCACCGGGGGCGTGCGCGACGGGCTGGCCGTCATCAGCCCCGTGCTCACGCACGCCGTCGACCAGATCGGCGGCGGCGATCACCCGAGGACGCCGGCATGAGGTCGCGACGATCCTCCCGGCTCGGCTGGCCGGTGGAGCTGAGCGAAGGGCCGGTCGGGCTGCGTCCGCTGCGCGGGAAGGACATGCGCGCCTGGACCCAGATCCGCACCCGCAGCGAGGAGTGGCTGCGGCCGTGGGAAGCGACCCCGCCGCCGCCCGCACCGCAGTTCGCGTTGACCTACCGGCAGATGGTGCGCCTGCACGCGGCGCAGGCCCGGGCGGACGAGGCGCTGCCGTGGGCGGTGACCTACGAGGGCCGCCTGGCCGGGCAGCTGAACGTCTCCAACATCATCTGGGGCTCGGCCCGGATGGGCACCATCGGTTACTGGCTCGACGCCGACCTCGCTGGGCGCGGCATCATGCCCACCGCGGTGGCCATGGCCGTCGACTACTGCTTCTTCGTCGCCGGCCTGCACCGGCTCGAGGTGAACATCCGGCCCGAGAACCGCGCGTCGCTTCGCGTGGTGGACAAGCTCGGTTTCCGCGAAGAGGGCATCAAGCCGCGGCTGCTGCACATCGACGGCGCCTGGCGTGATCACCGGTCGTTCGCGCTGACGGTCGAGGACGTTCCCGAAGGTTTGTTGAAGCGCTGGCGCTCGTCTCGTATGACGCCGTGAGCGGCAGGTTCGGGTAGCTGGCCAGATATGGCCGGTTTGCGAATCCGTTGACGGTGGGATGATTTCCTCGGCCGCTACGCGTTGGGACGGCGAACGGCATACCGGGGGATAGACACATGACCGAACACCTCAGCGTCCGGATGTGGAAGGGCGCCCAGCTACCGAAGCCCGGCATCTTCGAGATCGATGCCGCGCACACCACTGTCGGCTTCGTTGCCCGTCACCTGATGGTGACGCAGGTACGTGGCCGATTCGAGAACGTCCAGGGGTCGATTCGGGTGGCCGAGGACCCGTTGGAGTCCACGGCCGAAGCCGTCATCGACACCACCAGCATCACGACCGGCGCTGCCGACCGTGACGAGCACCTACGCAGCGCCGACTTCCTCGATGTGGAGTCCTTTCCGACGCTTCGCTTCACCTCCACGCAGGTGAGCGGCGGCGATTCGGGGTCGAAGTGGGCCGTGATCGACGGTGCCATGGTGCGGCGGCGCCGAGGCGGCGCGGACCGGTTCCGGGTCCTCGGCGACCTGACGATCAAGGGCGTCACTCGGCCCATCGAGCTCGACGTCACCATCGACGGCGTCACGTCCGATCCGTGGGGTGGCGAGCGGTTGGCGCTCAGCGCAACCGGCGAGATCGACCGCGAACAGTACGGCATGACCTGGAACGTCGCGCTGGAAGCCGGTGGCTGGCTGGTGTCACAACATGTCCAGATCGAGATCCGCGCCCAGGCTGTCCGATCCGCCTGAGAGCCGGTCGGCGTCCGGTAACGACACCGCCACGTAGCGTTGCCGCTCATCGCCGGGTAGTTGGACCACGGCCGGACCTGTCGGCACTCGCGTGGTCGGGGGTGCCCAGCCGCCCTCGTCGAGGGAGGCACCGTCGACCAGGTCCAGGGTCACGCCGCTGGTACCGGCCCGCCCGTATACCAGGTTCCCGGCGATGACGTCGACTCCGGCGTCGTCGGGAAACGGCTTGGCCCAGCGGATGCCGGCTGGTCCGAGCGCCACGAGCTGGCGGCCTGCCGAACTGGTGGTCGTCATCAAGGTGATGCTGGAGGTCGGGTCGGCTACCGACGCGCCGTCGGGTTCACCCGGAAGCTGGTCGACGAGCGCTCCGGTGCCGAGATCGTGGGCGGAGTAGATGGTGTCGCCGGACGAGCCCGGCCAGGCGAGAACGATCGTGTCCGCGACGGAGGCCGTGGTCTGGGTGACCGGTGTGGGACTGCCGCCGGGCTCGGACCCTGGTGGCGCGGCGAGATCGTTCTCGGTCCACAGCACTTTCTCGGTGGCCGTGTGTCGTGCCTGCACGAGCCCGTCGCGCTCGAGGACCCCCACGCCGTGGTGCTCGTAGTAGACGATGTCGCCAGCGGTCTCGTCAGCGACGACCGATCCGTCAGCCGCGGTCAGCATGACGCGCGGACCGGTCTCGTCGGCGACGATGCTGCCCGGCGCCTCGCCGAAGATCAGACCCGGCCCACGCAGCGGGCCGGGAACGTCCACGGGGCCCCAGACGACCGAGCCGTCGTGGGCGTCGAAGGCGGTTGCGGTCGTCCGGGTGGCCAGTTCGCCGGATTCGACGTCGGCGTCACTGTCCAGCACGATGACCATGTCACGGTCGTCGTGGCGGGTGACGCCGAAGCCTGCGCACGACGGATTAGTCGTGATGCGCCAACGCGGCTTCCCGGCACCGTCGATGCCGACGATGGAGAGCTCGGGCTCGCTGGCGTCGGGATAGACCAAGCCCACCAGACGTTCCTGAGTCACGTGTGGTGACGAGTCGAACTCCACGGACCACAAGGCTTCGGCTCCAGGCGGCACGTCGTCCGCGGCGACTGACGGCGCACGATCCACCTCCAGCTGGCCGAGATCATCGCTGAGCTGGGCGCCGATGGTTTCCTGGCCAGCGGTCTTCTCGCCAGTGTCTTCGTCGTGGCTACATGCGCTCACGACGACCGCGCACATCACTGCGGCCAGGGCGAGCGAGCGGGTGGTGTTCACGGTTTGTCCCCTGCCGTGGTGTGGTCGGTGGTCGTGAGCGCGCGGGAAACCCGCCCTCGGCGAATGCGCCAGACTGCGACCGCGACGACGACAGCGATCACGACGGCAAGGGCGGCCAGGTCCGGGATGCGATCGCCGAGATCACGCGCCCACAACTGGGCGCGATACTCGGTTTCGACGGAGACGAGTCCGCCCAGGCCGGCGGTGCCATCGGTGAACAACAGCAGAATGCCGATCCCGATGAACATCAGACCCGAGATCAGCTGGGACGTGTGCACGTGCCAGCGCCCTACGGCGACCTCGCTGCCACGAAGCCATCGGCGGCGTTGCGGATCGAGCCGGCGCCAGAGCGCAGCGAGCACGAAGAGCGGGCCGGCCATGCCGAGCGCGTAAATGGCCAGGAGCACACTGCCGTACACCGGATCCGAACCGATAGCCGACATGGCCAGCACCGAGCCCAAGATCGGGCCGGCACATACACCGGCAACGCCGTACACCGCACCGAGCAGATAAACCGACACGACCGAATGGGAATCAGCGCCGCCCACCCGGCTGAGCCGGCCGAGACCGAAGCCGCGACCACTCAGCTGAACGACGCCCAGCAAAATCACCACCGTCGATGCGATGGTGACGAACACCGACCGATGCTCGTTGATCAGTGCGCCGGCAGCGGAGGCGGCGATACCGAGCGGCACGAGCGTCGTCGCCAGCCCCAGATAGAACACGCCGGTACGGCTGAGCAGCCGAGCCGGGCCATCGAACGCGTACGCGAAGAACGCCGGCAGCAACAGTGCCGAACATGGACTGACCAGCGTCAGCACCCCGCCGATGAACGCGGCGACGTATCCGACCTCCATCACGCCTCTCCTTCTGCGCGTTCGGCTTCGATCGCCTCGACGAAGACCTCGAGAGGCTGCGCCCCGACGATCGGGCGGTCGTTGACGAGAAAGACGGGTGTGCTGGAGGCTCCCAGGGCGGTTGCCTCGTCGATGTCGTGCTGGAGTTCGCTGTGCAC
This sequence comes from Haloactinopolyspora sp., assembly GCF_027324685.1. Lineage (NCBI taxonomy): Bacteria > Bacillati > Actinomycetota > Actinomycetes > Jiangellales > Jiangellaceae > Haloactinopolyspora > Haloactinopolyspora sp. The sequence goes on along the minus strand of NZ_DAHVSH010000117.1, from coordinate 6,486 downwards.
GTCGGGGTCACTCATGTCCGCTTCGAGCTGGTCCAGGTCCGCTACACCCGCCTCGTCGGCCAGGTCCAACAGGCGTTCGCGCGGTAGGTCGGGTTTGCCGCGGCTCGGCGCCTGGGCGTAAACCGCTTCATGGAACTCCCAGAACCGGCCCTGGCGACCAGCGGCCCGTGCCGCGAGCGCCGCTTCCACGGATTGATCGCCGAACACCGGCAGGTCGCGCCACTCGATCCGCAGCATGCCTGTTTCGACGTACTGGGCGACCAATTCGGGCTGGGTCTCTCGGGCGAACACGCCACAGAACGGGCACCGGAAGTCAGCGAACTCGACCAGAACCACTGGTGCATCGGCGTCCCCCATGGCCAAGGGGTCGCCATCGACCCTGCGAGCCATGTCCAGCTCAGATCCTGCACGTTGGTCCGGATCGGCCTGGGGTTGGGCCGTCTGCTCAGCGGTATCGGTGCCGCGGATCAATGTCGCCACGAGCAGCACGGCGGCTATCGCCGCGCCAGCCGCTAGTACCACCCACAGCCGCTTGGACTGGACCGACCGCGCCGGAGACGGCGCTGGTTTCCGTGTCATGACTCTCCTCAACCGGGCCCTCGATCGACTATCGACCATAGTCGACTATGCGCGATAGTAACTATGGGGCATAGTGGAGGGCATGCTCGATCCCAAGACTCGCTGGAGCCCGCCGCCTGTGCTGACCTCGGTGGCTCTGGCCGGGCAAGCTCTGCGCGCCTGGACACCGCGTCAAGTGATCGCCGCGGCAGCGGCCACGGTCGCGATCGGCGTGGTGATCGGTGTGGTGACCGTTCTGATCCCCAATCCGTTCTTTGCTCGCGACATCCCGACGGTGCCGTGGAACTATCCAGCGTGGCTGGCGAGTTCGGTGCTCACCGGCATGCTCGTCGCCACTTATGTTCGCCCTGCCCAGCCGTCGAGCGGCGATCGATCGGCTGAGCCACGATCGGCCAAGCGCGCTGACCGGATGGGAGCCGCCGGAGCGGCGTTGGCGTGGTTCGCCGTCGGCTGCCCCGTGTGCAACAAGATCGCCGTGTTGGCGCTTGGGTACTCCGGAGCGCTGACATGGTTCGCTCCCGCTCAGCCCTACCTGGGTGTCGTCGCCATCGTGCTGTCCGCGATCGCTTTGGTGGTGCGGTTGCGTGGCCAAGTCGCGTGTTCCAGCCGTCGCGGCGGCAAGACTACGGTGATGGCGTGACAGGCACACCACGGCCAGACGAGTCCTTCACGCCGGCACCACTCGGTGCGCTGGAGCAACAGGTCATGGACGTCCTGTGGGATCAGGGCGCCATGACCATCCGGCAAGTGATCAACCAGCTTCCGTCCGAGCCCGCGTACACCACCATCGCCACCGTGCTGCGCAACCTGGAACGCAAGCATCTGGTGACCCCCGAACGGGACGGTCACTCCGTGCGGTATCGAGCCCGGCACACCCGGGAGCAGCATGCTGCGCTGCTGATGGAACATGCGCTCGCGGCCAGCCGCGATCGCGCGGCCTCGATGCTGCACTTCATCGATGCCATCTCGCCCAGTGACGTCGAGCTGTTGCGGTCCTACCTCGACGGCCGAACAGCGGGTGACGATCGGTGACCGCCGTCCTGGCGCCAGCTCTGCTCGTCGTCCTGCTGCTGGGCTCGGCGCTGGGCGGCCCGCGGCTTCTGCGCAGAGCTGCGCCCGCGCTGGCGCGGACACCACGCCTGGCCACCACCATGTTGACCGCGAGCACCATCGTGTGGTTGCTGGCGTTCATGGCGCTGGGTCCGACGCTCGCGTGGGCCACCTCGGGGCCTAGCATGCTCACCGGGCGCCCGGCCGAAGTCTGCCGGCGATGTATCGACGCCGCCGCCCCGTTCACCGGTAGCACCGTCGAGGCGATGGTGCCGCCCGCGTTGTTGCTCGCGGTTCCGGTGGTTGGGGCGTCGGTCGTCGTGGGTGCTGTCGTCCGGCTGACCATGCGGCGCCGTCGAGCCGTCCGGGCCACGGCACAGAGTGTCGCGGCGGTCGCACGCCCACTGCGCCTTGCCGGTCATCAGGTCCAGGTGGTCGCCGACCCGCAACCCGCGGCGTTCGCCTTACCTCGTCGCCAGGGCGGAATCGTCATCTCCGAAGGTGCTGTGCGCAACCTGGACGCCGTCGAGCTCGATGCCGTCCTCGCGCACGAGAACGCCCATCTACGCCAACGTCACCACGCCGTGGGGACTCTCGTCCAGGGGATGGCGCAGCCGTTCCGATGGGTGCCCCTCGTCAGAGCGGCAGCCGATGCGATACCGCATTATTTCGAGATCGCCGCCGACGATGCGGCACGTCGACGAGCTGGAACACCAGCCCTGGCCAGCGCACTGCTCAAACTGAGCGAGCCACGGCCCACTCGGACCACGACGGGGCTGCTGCACGATGCCGACCACCTCCTGCACGCAGCTGGTCCCGACCGCATTCACCACTTGGTCAATCCCGATCCAGCCCCCACCGGCACTGGTGCCTCCCTCGCCTCCTTGCTGAACCTGACGGTCCTCGGAGTGGTCGGCACCAGCGTCTTCACCGTCTTCATCATCGGGTGCGCCTGACCATCAACTCGGCCCGTGAGGCGCGTTCAGCCACCACACACGTCACATGCGTTACCGGCGACACACCGGTGTAGTTCCACCGCGTGAGATGGTGCACGCCGTAGCGTCTGTGCCATGGGGTACAGCGGACTCATCTACGCGGCGATCGTCGCTGCGTGGGCCGCGTTCCTCGTGCCGCGGTGGGTGCGGCGCAACGAAGAGGTCGAACGAGCGCGCGAGGCGGACACCGCGCGCGGGGTCCGCGTACTGCCGCGCGGCAACGCGTCCATGCACGCGCCGCACCGTGGCCTCGTCGCCGACGATCCCGCGCCCGCACGTGTCGAGGCCGAACCGGCCGCCCCGCCCGATGCCTTGGGCGAGGCTTTCGCCGTCGCTGCCCGCCGACGCCGCCGGATCTTGGCGTTGCTGTTGGCCGCCACCGTCGCCGCGATCGTAGCCACCTACGTAGGCAGCGCTCCCGGCTGGCTGCCCGTGGTCACCGGCATGCTCACCGTGCTCTTCCTCGCGGCTGCCCGTCGCGCTGCCGTGGCACAGGCGCAACGACGACGGGCGGAGGCACGCCGTCGCCGGCGAGTACGGGCCGACGAGACGGCTGAGCGCCCGGCCGACTCGCCCGAAGACACCGGCTGGACCGTGCCGGTCGCCGACACCACCCGGCGCTTGGTGATTCCTGACGACGTCGAACCGGTCGCCGACCCCGATGCGTGGCAACCCATCCCGGTTCCGCTGCCCACCTACGTCACCAAGCCGAAGGCACCGCGGGTGGCGCGAAAGATCGACTTGAGCAAGCCCGGGTCGTGGACGTCGGGCCGGCTCGATCCGATCGGCTCGGTCAGCCTCCCGCGGCGGGAACCGGACGAACGCCCTGCGGCTGCGTCGTCGGCCGACCATTCGCCGCAAGAGGCCGACGAGCAGCCTGAGCACCGGCGCGCCGTCGGCGATTGACCGGCCCGCTCACGCGTCGTTGGTGATGGCGATCTTCCCGCGGGTGTGCCCGGCCGCGTTGGCCCGGTAGGCCTCGGCGAGTTGCTCCAGCGGGTACGTCGCGGACACGTCCACGGTGAGCTCACCCGCGTCGGCCAGCTCGGCGAGGGCGGTGAGATCGGCCGAATCGGGCACGACCCACATGTACCGCCCGCCGTGCTGGTCGACGGTCGGATCGGCGATCGAGGCGTGCCGTCCGCCCGGCGCGAGAACCGCGAGCGTCGACTGCAGGACCCCGCCCACGAAGTCCGCCACCACCGTCACCCCGTCGGGAGCCAGTGAACGGACGCGGTCTTCCAGTCCGTTGCCGTAGCTGATCGGTTCAGCACCGAGGGAGCGGAGATGGTCGTGGTTGCGTTCGCTCGCGGTGGCGATGACCTGGGCACCGAGTGTCCTGGCCACCTGAACGCCGATGTGCCCCACGCCGCCCGCGCCGCCGTGGATGAGCACGGTGTCGTCCGCGCCGACGCCCAGCCGGTGAAGCGTCTGGTAGGCGGTGAGCCCGGCCAGCGGCAGCCCCGCGGCCTGCTCCCAGCTCAGCGATGCCGGCTTGCGCGCGAGCACGCGTGCGGGCAACGACACGTACTCGGCAGCCGTCCCGTGCCCGACGTCGTCGCGGCGGCCGTAGCCGATCACCTCGTCACCCACCTCGAACTGGAACGTGTCGAGGCCGAGCTCCTCCACCACGCCCGCGACGTCCCAGCCCGGCGTGACGGGGAAGTGCACGTCCATCACCGCGTCGAGGCCTCCGGCCATGAGCTTCCAGTCGACCGGGTTGACCGCGGAGGCGACGACCCGGATCAGCGCGAACCCGGGCGGCACCTTGGGCGTGGGTCGATCGGTGAGCTCCAGGACCTCGGGGCCGCCGTAGCGGGAGTACGTCATCGCCTTCATGATGGTGGCAACCCGTGGTGCGGCGCGTTGATTCCGTCCCGGGCGGGGCGGGGTGCGGATTCGAAATCCGGCCCGCCGAGGTGATAAAGTCACCACGGTTCACGGGGCTGTGGCGCAGTCTGGTAGCGCATCTCGTTCGCAACGAGAGGGTCAGGGGTTCAAATCCCCTCAGCTCCACAAATCCGCTGGTCGTTCAAACAGCCGCTCACCTGTCATCACTGCAGGTGAGCGGCTGTTTCGTTGCGGCTTCGTGAACGGTTGTGTTCGTTGGCGTCAGCGGGTACGGCCGAGCGTGGCGAGGAGGTCCTCGTGCAGCTCGAACCAGACTCGGTGTGCGGATTCGCGGTCGGTCGCGGTCACCCAAGTGGGATCGGTCCGGGCCCGGGTGACAGCTGTGCTCATGCGATCAACACCGCGTTGTCAACAAAGTGTTGATGCCGTGTGCCGTTGACGTCGTCTCCAGGGCGTTGCCGTTCACCCGTAGGCGCGGATGATCTCGCCCGTCTGCTCACCGTGGATGCACGAGAGATAGTCGGTGAGCAAGGAATCCATCGAGACCGGCCGCATCCCCGGGAAGTACTCGGAGAAGGTCTCGACCGAGTCGCTGATCATGGTCGGGCTCACCGCGTTGATTCGCATCGTGCGTGGCAGTTCGACTGCCGCCGAGAGGACGAAGGCATGCAGCGCGCCACTGATCATTGCGCCACCGGTCACGCCCGGCCACGCCTGGTCGGCGAACACCCCCGAGGTCAGAGTGAAGGATGCGCCGTCCGCGACGTGGTCTTGCCCGATGAGCACCAGGTCGACCTGGCCGAACAGCTTGCCCTGCATGTTGTCGATCAGCTCGGGGCGGCTCAGCGTGGTGAAGTCGTCCATCGGGCCGTGTGCGGCGGCGCTGACGACGGCATCAATCGCACCCACCTGCTGATACATCGTCTCGATGGACTCGGGCGAGGTCAGGTCCACGCGAACATCGCCTGACGTTCGACCAGCCGTGATGACCCGGTGTCCGTGCTCGTGCAGTTTCGCGGCCAGGCGGCGCCCGATGGTGCCCGTGCCGCCGACGACGACGATCTTCATGACGGCCTTTCGACGGTGGCGGGCTCGTCGGCAGCGCGCCGCTCGGCCAGTGATGCCAGAAGGACGAGTGCCTCGTGATCCGGTGTCCCTCGCCGAGCGTGGAACAGCCCCAGTTGCTGGTCGTCGTCAGGGAGCGAGAGCGTCTCGTTGGTGAGGCGGATGCGACCGACCTCCGGGTGATCGAGATCGCGTACCGCGCAGGCGCAGATCTTGATCGGACGCTGCGCCCACATCGCGGCGAATTCGTTGCTCGCGACGGCGAGCTTGCCGACCAGGTGCTCGAGTGCGACGTCATCCGGGTGCCGGGCCACCTCTTGGTGGAGTGCCGCTACGGTCATCATCGCCTTGGCCCGCCAGTCCCGGTACAAGGCCCGGTGATGCGGATCAAGGAACAACATCCGGGCGATGTTGGGGCGACTGGGTTCCTGCGGTGCGCCCGGGTCGACGTGGCCGGCCAGCAGCGCGTGCCCCAGTCGATTCCACCCCACGACGTCGGTGCGGTGATCGATGACGATCGCTGCCACGTCATCGAAGGTGGCCAACAAATCCGCGACGGTCGGCCGCAGCACGCTACGCCGCGCGCGGCGGCGGACCTTCCGCGGCGGCTGGGCCAGGGTCCGCAAGTGTCGGTGTTCGGCGTCGTCGAGTTGCAGGGCCATCGCCAGCGCGTCGAGCACCGCGGGAGAAGCGGCCCGGCTCACGCCCTGTTCCAGGCGCGTGTAATAGCCGACGCTCACGCCGGCCAACTGAGCCAGCTCCTCGCGCCGCAGCCCGGGCACTCGGCGCAGCGTCACCCCCGAGGGCAGGCCAACCTGTTCCGGCGTGAGCCGCTCCCGGCGGCTGCGGAGGAATTCGCCCAATTCACTTCGCGTCTTCACCACGCCTCCCAGCATGGCGTCCGCCGTCCGGATGCGCCTGCCCCTGTGCGGTGTACCCAGCCACG
>NZ_DAHVSH010000113.1:0-21909 GCF_027324685.1 Haloactinopolyspora sp. | reverse complement strand
CGTGGCGGGTGCCCGACGAACTGTTTCACCGGACGGTGACGGAGTTCCTGCTGGAGTGGGAGCGCGCGGTGTCGTCGCAGCCGCGCGAGGTCAACCTGGTCGGTGGCCAGTGGTCGGCGCGGGCGCACGAGCTACGCAGCCTGTTGGCACGCAACGGCGTGCCCCACACGTTCCACACCAGTGACAGCGCCGCCGGGCGGCAGATGCTCGAGCGCGTCGGGCTGACCGGGACGCGTCGTCCGATCGTGCTGCTGCGCGACGGGGGAGTTCTCGTCGACCCCACCAACGCGCAATTGGCCGACGCCTACGGTGTGCGGACCCGGCTCGACGACGACACCGATTACGACGTGATCGTCGTCGGCGCAGGTCCGGCTGGGCTCGCGGCGGCGGTGTATGCCTCCTCCGAAGGGCTCCGTACGCTCGTCATCGAGCGCGAATCGATCGGTGGCCAGGCGGGTTCGAGTTCGCTGATCCGCAACTACCTCGGTTTCGCGCGCGGCGTGAGCGGGGCCGAGTTGGCTCAGCGTGCCTATCAACAGGCATGGGTGTTCGGCACCGATTTCCTGCTCATGCGCGAAGCGGTCGAACTCGCTCGCCACGACGGCCGGTTCCAGATGACCACAGCCGACGACGAGGTCGCGCGTGCTCGCTGCGTCGTCCTGGCGACCGGGGTCAGCTATCGCCGGATCGGCATCGAGACGTTGGAATCGCTGGAAGGGGCCGGAGTCTTCTACGGGGCGTCGGCGTCGGAAGCACGGGCGATGAGCGGACATGACGTCTTCGTCGTCGGTGGCGGCAACTCGGCCGGGCAGGCCGCGATGCACCTGTCGCGGTTCGCCCGCAGAGTCACGCTGCTGGTTCGCGGGCCCTCGCTGGCTGCGAGCATGTCCCGGTACCTGATCGAGGCGATCCGGGCGGCCGGCATCGACGTACGGCTCGACGTCGAGGTGATCGACGGTGGCGGCAACGGACATCTCGAGTGGATCCGGGTGCGCGAGCGAACCTCCGGGGGCATCTCGACGGAGTCCGCAGCCGGCCTGTTCGTCCTGATCGGCGCTCAACCACGGACCGGATGGCTGCCACCGGACATCGAGCGCGATCCTTGGGGCTACCTCATCACCGGACCCGACGTCACGCTCAGTGAGACGTCGCAGTGGCCGCGTCAACGCGAACCGCTGATGTACGAGACCTGTGTTCCCGGCGTCTTCGCCGTCGGCGACGCGCGGCGCGGCTCGGTCAAGAGAGTCGCCTCGGCCGTGGGCGAGGGATCGGTGGTCATCCATCAGGTGCACCAGGTTCTCGCGGAGGAGCCACATCTCGACCGGCCACCGACCGGCGTCTCCCCGTCCGGGCGACGGGCATGAACCGGCGGATCATCACCTGGGTGGTCGTCCTCGCGGTGCCGATGGCCGGCCTGGTGGTGTTGATCGCGCGCCCGCAACTCGACGTCGCCTGGGAACATCATCCTGCTCACTTCTGGATCGTCCTGATCGCCGCAGCGCTGAGCACGGCGCTGGCCTACGCCACCGGCACCGCGGCCCGACGCCGTAATGACGCCCGGGTGTATCTGGTGTCGTTGGCATTCCTCGCCGCCGCGGGATTTCTCGGCCTGCATGCCCTGGCGACCCCCGGCGTCCTGCTGGGCAGCCCGAATGCCGGTTTCGCCTTGGCGACACCGGTCGGGCTGCTCGTGGCCGGCGTGTTCGCGGCGATCTCCGGCCTGGCACTACCGCCCGAGCGCGCCGCGGCTGTCATGCGCCACGCCCGGTCGCTACGAGCCGGGCTGGTCGGGCTGATGCTGGCGTGGGCCGTCGTCTCGGTCTCGGGGCTACCGCCGCTGGATCATCCCGCTCCGCCGGAACGCACGTCGGGACCGTTGGTCACCCTCGCCGTCGTGGCTTTCGCGTTGTACGCCGCCGCGGTCGTGCTCTACCTGCGCCTGCCTCGTCATCGGGGTTCGGCGACGTTGGTCGCCTCGATGATCTCCGCGTTCGTGCTGCTGGCCGAAGCACAGATCGCCGTGGCGATCGGGCGTAGCTGGCACGCCAGCTGGTGGGAGTGGCACCTGCTGATGCTGGCCGCGTTCGCGCTGGTCGCCATCGCTGCCCACCGGCAGTGGCACGAGGAGCGATTCGCTGGGCTCTACCTGGACCAGACCGCGCAAGATTCGCGCGACGTCAGCGTCTTGTTCGCCGACCTGCAGGGGTTCACGACGTTCTCCGAGCAGCACCCGCCGCGTGTGGTGACCGACATGCTCAACGAGTACTTCACCAGTGCGATCCCACCTGTGGTCGAACAGTTCGGCGGCACCGTCGACCGGATCGTGGGCGATGCTTTGATGGCGACGTTCAACAGCACCGGCGATCAACCTGATCACGCGCTACGGGCGGCGCGGGCCGCGCTGGCGATCCAGGAGGCCACCGGCGCGATCGCGGACCGGCATCCGGGCTGGCCGCGGTTCCGGATCGGGGTGAACACCGGTCCGGTGGCCGTCGGCCTGCTCGGCACGGCCGGTGGGCGTACATACACCGTCATCGGCGACACCGTGAATCTGGCCGCTCGCCTCGAAGGAACGGCGCCGGTGGGCGGCGTGGTGGTCGGTGCGGAGACAGCGCGCCGGTTGGGCGATGCGCGGGTCCAGCCGCTCGGGCCGCTGCGGGTCAAGGGGAAGGCCGAAGCAGTGCAGGCGTACTTGCTGTTGACCGGCTGAGGGCGGTTCGTGGCCGGGCGCACCGAGTGGTTAGGCTCGATGGGGTGCGACGAGATGCGCTGCCGTTCTACCGTGTGATGGCCTACGTCACGGGCGTGTTCCTGCTCGTGCTGTGTGTGGCGATGTTCATTCGCTACGGCCCGGCCGACGATCCCACCATGAGCCAGATCGTCTCCCCGATTCACGGCTGGCTCTACGTCGTCTACTTGATCGCGACCGGGCTGCTGGTGTACCAGCGCCAGTGGAAGACCAGCTGGGTGGTGTTCATCGCGCTGGCCGGGACCATTCCGTTCGCGTCGTTCGCCGCTGAACGGTTCGTCGTCACGAAGGCACGTGAGCACGCGCGCGTTCGCTGACGTCTCGGCGCCGCGCGCGCACGCCCGACCGCACTGCCGAAACCCAGAAGACCACGGCCGCCAGGGCGAAGACCCACCATTGGGCCCAGTAGGACAGGTTCTGCCACGGACTGATGTCGTGGATCGGCTCAACGACGTCCACGTCGAGGACGGCGGGCGCGGCTGGCGAGGCCGACGCCTGCTCGTCCTGGAGCAACAGGTAGCCGCCGGGGAGGGTCGCCGCCGCGATATCGGCGGATTCGGCTAGCTGAGCCGGGGAGACGTAGGCCACCTCGTCGTCGGCCAACTGCTGGTCGCTGCGGACGGTGGCCTGGTCGGCGGACTCCGGTGGCAGCAGGAAGCCGGTGACGGTGACCTCGCCTTCGGGCACCGCGGCCGCCGGGTCGTCCGAGTCGGCGATCCAGCCCCGCAGCACGGGCACGACCAAGGTGTCGGACACGCGCAGCGGGGTCACGACGAGATAGCCGAGCACGCCCTCGTGTACCCGTCCGGGAACCAGGCGCTGCGCCTCGGCGAGATAGTCGCCGGTGGTCACCGCCTGGCGATCACGTGCCTCGCCCAGCTCCTCGCCGGGCCGGACCAGTTCGGTCACGGGCGCAGGATCGCGCTCGCGAATCTGCTGGCGGTCGGTGCTGTCCTGGTACACGCCGAACTGCCACCAGCCCAGCAGGAGGCAGCCCAGCAGCGCCACGATGACAGCGAAATGCAGGGCGAGCCACCGGGGTGTCAGCAGGAACCGGTACACACCGTTCACCGTAGCTGGGCGAGAGCACGCAAATGGGGCCGGATGGCCGACTTACCGGCGTTTCCGCGGCGGGTATCCTGTGATCAGTCTCGTTCGGGGACGGGCACTCAACCACCCCTGTGATCACGATGGAGAAGATCGAGATGAACCGACCACACCCGCTGACGGCCTTGAACGAGTGGGAGTGGACTCGGAGCTGGGAAGAACAGCAAGAGATCATCGACCGGTTGAACTCCGCCGGTGGCACCTGGCTGCCGAACATCGTCGAGCCGCGCCGCTGGGGCGCGATGCGATGGACCTCCGGGCGTCCGTCACATGCCGCCGACTCCGGTCAGGCGGTGCCCGAGACCTTCGTGGTGCTGCGGCCCGGTCTCGACGATCCAGAACTGCGCGATCGCCTACCCGAGGTGTTGCGTGAGCCGCCGCCGATGTTCAACGTGGCCGGTATCGGCGCTCGTCGCCACCACGTCATGGGCCTGGCACCTGGCGCGCTGCTGGGCGCGGTCGTGCTCGCGGTCCTGGCCGGCGTGATCGGCCTCGGCGGAGTCGGCGTGGTGGTGGGCCTGCTGCTGGGTCTCGGCCTCGGTGCCACGGCCGGCGCGATGGTCGCACAGTACGTGTTCGAGCGCGATCGCTCGGCGGTGTTGAAGGATTCTGAGCGGGTGCGGGTGGTGACCGGGCGCTATGCACCGACCTCGTGGTCGAGGTTGGTCGAGGCGACGACCGGTATGGAACGCGCATCCGCCGGGGATTCCGAACCGGACGATCAGGCGGCCGAGGCGGTGCAGACCGCGCTGTGGGAGGCCGCGGGCCTGCTGCTGAGCTCGTCGGACCACACCGGTGTCGAAGTGCTGGCCGACGGCATGGAGCGGCTGGCTCAGGCACACCGCGGCTGAACCCGTCCCGCCTGGGTGGGGCGGCGCTCAGCCCGGGCCGTTCGCAGCATCGAAGATCTGGCGCACGGTGTCGATGGTGTCGGCCTCGTCGGCGCCCTTGTCGTCGCGATGGCGCAGGACGCGGGCGAATCGCAGCGCCATGCCCGCGGGGTAGCGCGGCGAGGCCTGTACACCGTCGAAGGCGATCTCGGCCAGCAACTCCGGGCGGACGTGGACCACCCACGAGTCGGTCGGGCCGTCGGCCAGTTTCAGCAGGTGCTCGGTCTGCCACGCCAGCATTGCGTCGGTGAGACCCTTGAACGTCTTGCCGAGCATGACGAAACCACCCGGCTCGCCGTAGCGCCCGGCTGGATCACGTGCGCCGAGGTGCAGGTTCGACAGCTTGCCTTGCCGCCGTCCGTGCCCCCACTCGGCAGCCAGGATGACCAGGTCGAGAGTGTGGCGCGGCTTGACCTTCAGCCAGCCGGCGCCGCGCCGGCCTGCCTCGTACGGCACGACGGGGGACTTGACGATGACGCCTTCGTGTCCGGCGGCCACGGCATCGTCGAGGAACGCCTGAGCCTGCTCGGGGTCTGCAGTGACGATGCGGGGAACGAGGTGCTCGGCCGGGACTGCTTGCCGCAGGGCCGACCAGCGCTGTGGGCCCGGCTCGCCGATGAGGTCGGCGCCGTCGAGGTGGAGGCAGTCGAACACGAACAGCGAGAGCGGAACCTTGCGCCGCGCGGTCTCGACGTCCACCTTGCTGCTGACCCGGGCGGCGGTGCGCTGAAACGGCAGCGGCCGCCCACCTGGCCCGAGCGCGATGGTTTCGCCGTCGAGGACCACGGAATCGACCGGTAACGCGCGGGCGGCTTCGACGATCTCGGGGACCCGCGCGGTGATGTCGTCGAGCGTACGAGTGAAGACGGCGACTTCGGAACCGTCCCGATGGATCTGGACCCGGATGCCGTCGACCTTCCACTCCACGGCGGCCTCTCCGGTGCGCTCCAGCGCCTGCCTGACGTCAGTGGCCGGCGACGCGAGCATCGGACGTAACGGTGTGCCGACCCCCAGCCGGAACCTCGTCAGCCCCGTTGGCCCCTCGGCCAGTGCCGCTGCTGCGACCGGGACCACGCCGCCGGCGACGGTGACCGCGCGGCGAACGTCGGCCGGTGGAATGGCAGCAGCCTTCGCGACCGCCTCGGTGAGGATGCCGTCGAGCGCTCCCTGCCGTAGCTCGCCGCTGACGAGCCCGGCCAGTAGCCGCTGCTCCGACGGGGTGGCTCGGGCCAGCAGCGCCTGGAAACGCTCGCGCCGGCGTGTCGTGGACCCAGGGCCGGACAGCTGCGACAGCGCCTCGAACTCGGCGTCGACCTCGAGAACGTCGAGCGTGGCCTCGGCCGCGGCGGGCGGCATGGACCGCAGCGCCGCGTAACCCAGCCCGGTACGACGCTGGCGCAACTCACCGGAGAGGTAGGACGCCACGACCTCGGCCTCGGCCGGCGTGGCACGGCGCAGACAGGCAGCGATCAACTCGGTCTTGGCCAGCCGGCCAGAGACGTCGGCCACGGCCGCGGAGGTGTCGGCGACGTCGAGAAGCTGCATGTCCACAGTGTGCACCTCGGTACCGACAGCCCGACGACACTGCGCCCCGCGGACCGGTGCCGGGTCCGCGGGGCGCAGTGATGAACGACGTGGGCGGGTGCGAGTCAGGTGGTCTGGGCGTCGCTGCCCAGCGTCAGATCGACGGTCTGCTCCTGACCGTCCCGGATGATCGTCAAGGTGACCTCGTCACCCGGCCGGTACGAGCGCACGGCCGCGATCAGTTCGATGTCGCTGGTGATCGGGCGGTCGTCGACCGCGATGACGATGTCGCCCTCCCGCAGGCCCGCCTCGTCGCCGGGGCTGCCGCTGTTGACCGAGGCGATGGCCGCGCCCCGGGTTTCCTGCGCGGTGGTGACACCGACGCCGATCTGGGCGTGGGTCGCCTCCTGGCCGGCGCGCAACTGCTCCACGATGGGCTTGGCCTGATCGATCGGGATGGCGAAGCCCAGGCCGATGGACCCCGAGCTCTGTCCGCCGGTGATGATGGCGCTGTTGATGCCGATCACCTGGCCGTTCATGTCGACCAGCGGGCCGCCGGAGTTCCCCGGGTTGATGGGTGCGTCGGTCTGGATCGCGTCGATGACCTTGGTCGTGCCCCGGCCCTGCTCATCGCCGGCGGTGACCGGGCGGTGCAGTGCGGAGACGATGCCCGACGTCACGGTGCCGTCCAGGCCCAGCGGCGAGCCGATGGCCACCACGTTCTGGCCGACGGCGAGGTCGGATGAGTTGCCGAGGTCGGCCGGGACGAGGTCGGACACGTCCTGGGCCTTGATGACGGCGAGATCGGTCAGGGGGTCGGTACCCAGGACCTCGGCCTCGACGGTGGTGTTGTCCGACAACGTGACCTGGACGGTCCCGCCGTTGGCGGCAGCCTCGACGACGTGGTTGTTGGTGAGGATCTCACCGTCGGAGGAGATGATGACACCGGTCCCACCGGCCTGGCCGAGCTGGCTCTGCGTCGCGATCGACACGACGCTGGGCAGGACGCTCTCGGCGACCTTTTGCACGTCGTTGGTGTCGGCGGCCGGCCGGCTCCCGTTGTCGCTGCCTTCGGCGTTGTCGCCCTGCCCGGTGTCGAGGTTGCTGCGCTGCGGTGCGGTGTCCGCGTCGTCATCGAGCAGCTGGCTGACACCCGCACCTGCCCCGCCACCGAGGATCGCGCCGATGGCCAGTGCGGCGATGACGAGCCGCCCCCGTCCGTTGCGGCGGGTCTCGGAGGTGTGGGGCGCAGGCTGGGTGGGTGCGGCGAACACGGTTGTCTCCGCCCCCGGGCTCTGGCCCGCCTCGGCGGAGTCCTTCGCCGTCGTCGACTCGGGTGGAGCTTCGGACGGGGTCTCAGGGCCCGGGGGCCGGCTTTCCTCGCCGCCATCGCGCTGCGACGCGGCACTTTCCGTCGACCACGGCGCCGGTCGCCCCGGAGCCGAGCCGGGCGGTATCGACCACCCCGCGCCACCGCCGCTCGGGGGCGGAGGCGTCGGGCCCGGCGGCTGATGCGGCATCGAAGGCCGCTGCTGTTCGTCAGGAGTCGGTTTGTCGTCGCTCATATCCCTGAGCGTGCCCCGAAGGACTGAGAGCATGCTGAGATTCAGTCAAGAGAGGACGAAGAAGCGGCCGGAAGCCGCATAGTCAACCGGGCACCGCCGCTGGGTGCTCGCCCCGCGGAGACACGCCCGCCATGGCGCTCGGCAGCGGCCTTGACGATGGCCAGCCCCAATCCCGACCCCGGCAGTCCCCGGGCATCGGACGAGCGGTAGAACCGGTCGAAGACCCGGGGCAGGTCCTCGTCCGCGATACCGGGGCCCTCGTCGACGACGTCGAGCACGCCGTCCCGCAAGGTCACCGTCACCGTCCCGGGACGGGGGCTGAACTTGGCGGCGTTGTCGAGCAGGTTCGTGGCCGCGCGCTCCAGCTGCGTGGCGTCGCCATCGACCATCCAGCTGTGCAGGTCGGCCGAGAAGGCGACGTCGGGAGCCCGGCGACGCACCCGGTCCAGCGCTGACCGGACGACGTCGGCGAAGTCGATCCGCTCGGCCGAGGCGGCCGGCGGGTCCTCCCGGGACAGCTCCACCAGGTCGCCCACCAGTTGGGTGAGCTCGACCGCCTGAGCGCGGCTGTCGGCGATCAATTGCGCGCGGTCGTCCGCCGAGAGCCCGCCTGTTCTCTCGCTTTGCGCCAGCAAGTCGAGGTTGGTGCGCATGCTGGTCAACGGTGTGCGCAGCTCGTGCCCGGCGTCGGCGACGAGTCTGGCTTGCCGGAGGCGGGCTTCGCGCAGGGCTGCCAGCATCGCGTTGAACGCGTCGGCCAGGCGCGCGATCTCGTCGCTGCCGGTCACCTCGATCGGGCGCAGGTCGCCGGTCTGGGCGACGTGCTCGGCCGCGTCGGTGAGCCTGCGGACCGGGCGCAAACCGCCGCGGGCGATCGACATGCCCGCCCAGGCGGCCAGGACGATGCCGATGCCACCCACGACGATGGACACCGTGCGCATCGTGGCGAGCACTTGTTCGGTCTGTTCGGTGGGCTGGGCGAGCACCAGGGCGAAACCACGGCCGGCAGGCCCTCGCCCGGCTGGTACGGCGACGACCCGGAACGAGCCTTCCTCGAGCTCGACGGTACGTACGCTCTCGGCCGCATCGCCTCGGGCGACAGCGAGCTCGGGGTCGCCGAACGGCGGCGCGGACTCCTGGTCGGCGGCGAAGGGGCGGGCGTCGGAGCGCAACAGGCCGATGCGCAGATCGGCGGCCAGGATCGCCTCGGCCGGTTGCTGAACCAGCGCCGCCGGGTCGCCGAACGGCGTGGTGACCGCCTGTTCCGCCCGCTCGAGCAGGTTGTCGTCCACGCTGGCGGTCAGTTGCGACGACACCGTCAGGTAGGCCGCCAGAGCCGTGAGGGTGACGGCGAGCCCGACACCGAGGGCCGCCAGGGCGCCGACCCGCGCCCGCAGCGAGAGGCGGGTCGCGTACTTGGGCGCGCCGGCCGCGGCAGGCATGGGGTCGCCGGACGACGGCGCATCCGGGTCGGCGGGGTGGACCTGGCTGGTCTCGGCCGGGGGGTGACCGGTCTGGGGCGAGACGTCGTGGCCGCGGTGGTTCGTCGTGTCGCTCACGGCGGATCCTCGCGGGCCACGTAGCCGACGCCGCGCACGGTGTGGATCAGGCGGGGCTCGCCGGCTTCCTCGGTCTTGCGCCGCAGGTAGCCGACGTAGACCTCCAGGGAGTTGGCGGTGGTCGGGAAGTCGTAGCCCCACACCTCCTCGAGGATCCGATCGCGGGTCAGCACCTGGCGGGGGTTGCGCAACAGCAGTTCGAGCAACGCGAACTCGGTGCGAGTGAGCCGGATCTGGCGTGAGCCGCGGGTGACCTCGCGCGTCCCGGGGTCCAGCGTGAGGTCGGCCATGCGCAGTTCGGCCGACGCCGACCCGTCGGCCTGGTGGGCCGAGCGGCGCAGCAGCGCACGCAGGCGGGCGAGCAGTTCCTCGAGCGCGAACGGCTTGGGCAGGTAGTCGTCGGCGCCGGCGTCGAGCCCCGAGACCCGATCGGAGACCTCATCGCGTGCGGTGAGCATGAGGATGGGCAGGTCGTTGCCGGCAGCACGCAACGCGCGGCAGGTGGCCAGGCCGTCGAGGCGGGGCATCATGATGTCGAGCACCACGGCGTCGGGCGCGGCGTCGGTGATGACGCGCAGCGCCTCCTCCCCGTCGGGGGCGACGTCGACCTGGTAGCCGTTGAACGTCAGTGAGCGTCGCAAGGAGTCGCGCACCGCGGGGTCGTCGTCGACGACAAGTACTCGCATGCCTTTCAGTGTGCCCGGCGGACGTGAGAATCGGCTGAGAGACGCTCTGGGCCGCCGCCGTCCGCGGGGCCCTGCACCACGAGGCGTCGTGTCGCATCACGAGGCGTGCTCGGGTGGTGGGGCAGGCAATTGCCAAGTGAACATGATCATTCACGAGCGGGCGGGGGAGAGGGCTGGGTCGTCGGCGGCGAAGGTGAGCACGGGGCCAGGTGGCGTGTGCGCGGTCTCGAACCGGACGGTGACACGGCCGCGTCCGCTGCCCCAGACCCAGCCGGGGCCGTGCTCGAGGTGGACGACGTCCATGCCCGGCACCCAGAGGCGGCGCTCGTGAACCATGTCGTCGATGGCATCGCCGATGGCATCGTCGATGGCGTCGTTCAGCGGCGGTTCTGGGTCGTGGGCGGGACCGAAGAGGTCGTCTTGGACCCAGTCGGTCAGGCCGGACACCCCGACACCGAGCAGGCGCACCCCGCTGCTGGTGTCGATCTCGGACAACAGGCGAACCGCGACCCGGACGATGGTGCGGCTGTCGTCGGTGGGTGCCGGAAGCGTGGCCGAGCGGGACAGCGTGGTGAAGTCGTGCAGGCGGGTCTTGAGGGTGATGGTCCGCCCGGAGTGCCCGGCTCCGGTGAGTCGAGTGGTCACCTTCTCCGCCAGCTTCGTGACCAATGCCGACAGCAGGACCGGGTCGGTGATGTCGCGGTCGAAGGTGTCTTCGATGCTGATCGACTTCGACTCGCGCTCGGAACTCACCCGACGGGTGTCGCGGGCATGGGCGAGCAGGTGCAGTGACCGCCCGTGAGCCTCGCCGACGAGGTCGATCAGATCCGCTTGCGTGATGCGGGCGAGATCGCCCACGGTCTTGACGCCCAGCCGGTGCAGGCGCGCCGCCGTCGCGGGTCCGACGCCCGGCAGCGCCCGTACCGGCAGCGGATGCAGGATCTCGAGCTCACGGCCCGGCTCGATGACGAACTGCCCGTCCGGCTTGGCCTGCTCCGAGGCGATCTTGGCCATCAGTTTCGACGATGCGACGCCGACGCTGGCGGTCACGCCCGTGCTGGACTCGATGGCCGTGCGCACCTGCGTGGCGATGTGCTCGACGGCGCCCGGCGACGGATCGTCGGGGACGGCATCGGTGAGGTCGACGAACGCTTCGTCCAGTGACAACGGCTCAACGACCGGTGAGATCTGTCGCAGATGGCTCATCACGATGTCACTGACTTCGCGATAGACCGCGAAACGACCGGCCAGATAAGCCGCGTGCGGACACCGCGACCGGGCCTCGCTCATCGACATCGCCGAGTGGACACCGAACCGCCGAGCCTCGTACGACGCCGTCGACACGACGCCGCGAGGACCCAGGCCGCCGACGATGACCGGACGGCCACGCAGCGACGGCTTGTCGCGCTGTTCGACCGACGCGAAGAACGCGTCCAGGTCGAGGTGAAGGACGCGCATGGGCTCGATGGTGCCATGCCGCGCTGACATGCCACGGTCACATACGACGGCGACATGTCCGGCCCGCACCGCGAACATCCGGGCTGCGGTAGCGTGGCGCCGACCACAGTTGCCGGCGCGCATGTCATCGATGTCAGCGCGCGAGGGAAGGATGCGATGACCGCGATCGTCGTGGGCTACGTCCCGAAGGCCGAAGGTAGAGCCGCGCTGCGGCGCGCTGCTGAAGAAGCGAAGCTGCGCGGTGCGCGGCTGGTGGTCGTCAACTCCGCGCGTGGTGGGCGCGAGTACGACGACGAGACAGCCGTCGAAGCCGATGCCGAACTGGCAGCCGTGCGCACCCAGCTGGCCGAGGCGGGCATCGACGCCGAAGTGCGTCAACTGGTCCGCGGCATGGACGTCGCCGAGGATCTGGTGGCCGTCGCGGAGGAGACCACCGCTGACTTCATCGTCATCGGGTTACGTCGCCGCAGCCCCGTCGGAAAGTTGATTTTGGGCAGTAATGCGCAGCGTATCCTGTTGGATGCACCATGCCCCGTCCTGGCCGTCAAGGCCGAGGACGCGGATTGACCGAAAGGCTTGCGATCGTGACAACGTTGCATCTGGCGGGTGACACCGAAGCCGACCAGTTGTTGGCGCGCGATCCGTTCGCGCTGCTGGTCGGTATGTTGCTCGACCAGCAGGTTCCGATGGAGAAGGCCTTTGCCGGCCCGGCGGTGATCGCTTCTCGCCTCGGCACCGACGGCCTCGACCCCGAGCTTGTGGCCCGCTACGACGCCGACGAGTTCGCCGCGTTGGTCTCACGCACACCGGCCGTGCACCGATTCCCGGCCTCCATGGCGGCGCGGATCCAGAAGCTGGCCGCGTTCGTCCTCGAGGAATACGACAGCGACGCGTCGGCCATCTGGACCGGGGCCCACAACGGCACCGAGCTGTTGCGCAGGCTCAAGGCCCTGCCGGGCTTCGGCGCGCAGAAGGCCGCCATCATGGTGGCGCTGCTGGGCAAACAGTTCGGTGTTCGCCCCGACGGCTGGCGCGAGGCCGCCGGCGCGTACGGCGAGCCGGATGCCACGCGTTCGGTCGCCGACGTGGTCGACGCCGAGTCCCTGGCGCGTGTCCGGGCCACCAAGCGCGAGGCCAAACGCGCCGCGAAGGCTTGACCCGGATGCGCCCGGCGGACGCCCAGCGGTTGCTCGGTGCCCTGGCCGGAGTCGACGCGCCCGTCGGGTTCGCGGTGTTCGACGCCGAGCATCGCTATCTGGCCGTGAACGCCGCCCTGGCCGAACGATCCGGACTCACCATCGCCGATCACCTGGGCCGCACCCCCAGCGAGGTGCTGCCGCCGATTCTGGCCGCGCACACCGACGAGATGATCGACCGAGTCTTGCGCACGGGCGAGTCGGTCGAGGCCGACGAGCCGGCGATCACGAAATCGGAGAAGTCCTACCACCTGCACTCCTCGTGGTACCTCGTGGACGAGGGGAGGGGACGCGAGGTGGCGATGTTCGTCATCGACGACACCAGCCACCAGCAGGCGATCTCTTCGCTGCGGCGCAGCCGGGCGCGCAACGCGCGGCTGCTCGACGTCTCCGACGTGCTGTCTCGGGCGGTGACGATCCGCGAGGTCGTCGACGCGGTGGATGCCATCGGCAGGCGCAACGTGGGGGCCCTGCGCTCGGCGGTCACGCTGATCGGCGGCAAGGGCCCGTACGCCGTCGGCGGTAGCGAGTCGGCCGACGCCGCGGGCCAGGTCGCGGGCTGGCCCGACCACGCCGTCACGCCGGTGGCCGAAGCTCTGCGGACCGGGTGGCCGATGTTCATCGGCAGTCGCGAGCGAGCCCTGGCCGATTTCACCGACCCGGCTTTTCACGCGGCCGTGGCCGCCGGCGACGAGCATGCGTGGGCGGTGTTGCCGCTCAGTGACGACGGCGTGAGTATCGGCACGGTGCGCTTCGCCTACGCCGAAGAGCGCGAGTTCGACTCCGACGCGTGCCGGTTCCTGCGTGCGGTCGCCCAGCAGGTGTCCCTGGCCTTCGCGCGAGCACGCATGTTCGAGCGCGAACGCACCGCCGCGGTGTCGCTGAGCCAGGGGTTGATGCCGCGCAGCCTGCCCAGCGTCGAGGGTCTCGAGCTCGAGGCTCGCAGTCGCTCGGAGATCGGTGAAGATTCCGTCGGCGGCGACTGGTACGACGCGTTCGTGCTCCCCGACGGAACTCTCGGCCTCGTCATCGGCGACGTCATGGGTCACGGGGTGACCGCGGCGGCCGGGATGGGACAGATGCGCTCGGCTCTGCGGGCCTTGGCCCTCACCGACCCCGACCCGGCGGCGGTGCTGAGCGGGCTGGACCGTCTCGTCGAACGGGACGAGTCGGTCGAGATGGTGACGGTCGTCTACGCCTTGATCGACCCGAGGGCCGGGACCGTCGTCGTCGGGGACGCCGGGCATCTTCCGCTGATCCGGGTTCCGGAGGTCGGTCCGGTGGAGCTGGTCGACGCCGGCGCCGGAACCACACCGATCGGCGTGGCCGAGCCGCGATCGACTCAATCGGTCCGGTTGTGGCCCGGTGACGTGTTGATCGCGTTCACCGACGGGTTGATCGAGAGCCGGACGCGATCACTTGAGGAAGGCTTCTCACAGCTGCTGCGCTGCCTGGAGGAACAGCGCGAGTTGTCACTGGACCGGCTGCTGGACACCGTCACCGAGCGAATGTGGGTCGATGGCTCGGCAGACGATGTCACCGTTCTCGCGCTACGGTGGGCAGGACGATGAAGGTCGCGAGGATGTGCGGTCCGCCAGCGTCCGCGAGCAACAACCGGAAGCAAGCCTTGTGTCAGAATGATGTGCTGCTGTGCCGTGATCAGCTGCCCCCTGTCGAAACGTGGAGAGGTCGTACGTGTCGTCGAGCCCGTCCAGCACCAAGCATGCCCGGATCCTGGAGCTTCCGCCGGTTCAGGCGTTGGTGTCACAAGGTCGTGAATCCGGTTCCGTCACGGCCGAGGACGTCCGGTTGGCGTGCGGGGCCGCCAACCTGCCGATGAAAGAGAGCAGGTTCGTTGTCGAGCATTTGAAGGCGACCGGTATTACCGTCGAGGTAGCCGCTGCGGACTCGCGCAGTCCGCGCAAGCGAGTGGCTGCTGCGACGTCGTCGCGGTCGAGGACGGTCACCACTGCGGCGGCCGGAAAGAAGTCCAAGCCGTCGGCCAAGAAGGGCGAAGGATCTGTGAACTCGGCGGTGAAGAAGGCAAAAACCGAGGTCGACTCGGATGAGGCCCACCTTTCAGAGGCGGCAGTTGAACCAGTTTCCAAGGCTTCGCGCTCGAAGAAGAAGAGCGTCAAAGTCACCGATGCGGTGAAGGTGACCGAGTCCAACGGCGCCGGTCCCGACGCGGATCCCGGCCCCGGCGAGCTGGCTGCGGAGGAGGCGCGCGCCGAGGACGAAGGTTTCGTGCTGTCCGAGGACGACGACACCGACGAGCCCGAGCAGCAGGTCGCCGTCGCCGGTGCCACGGCCGACCCGGTCAAGGACTACCTGAAGCAGATCGGCAAGGTCCCGCTGCTCAACGCCGGCGAGGAGGTCGAGCTCGCCAAGCGGATCGAAGCGGGCCTGTTCGCCGAGGAAAAGCTGGCCACCGAGGGCGACTCGATGCCGCCCAAACTGGTCAACGAGCTCACGTGGATCGCTGAGGACGGCCGTCGGGCGAAGAACCATCTGCTCGAGGCCAACCTCCGGCTCGTGGTCTCGCTCGCCAAGCGCTACACCGGGCGCGGCATGCTCTTCCTCGACTTGATCCAGGAGGGGAACCTGGGACTCATCCGGGCGGTCGAGAAGTTCGACTACACGAAGGGCTTCAAGTTCTCCACGTACGCCACCTGGTGGATCCGGCAGGCGATCACCCGGGCCATGGCCGACCAGGCGCGCACCATCAGGATCCCGGTGCACATGGTCGAGGTCATCAACAAGCTCGCGCGTGTTCAACGTCAGATGCTGCAGGATCTGGGCCGCGAGCCCACGCCCGAGGAACTGGCGACCGAGCTGGACATGACCCCCGAGAAGGTCGTCGAGGTCCAGAAGTACGGGCGCGAGCCCATCTCGTTGCACACGCCGCTCGGCGAGGACGGCGACAGCGAGTTCGGCGATCTCATCGAGGACTCCGAGGCCATCGTGCCGGCGGAGGCGGTGTCGTTCACACTGTTGCAAGAGCAGCTCCACGCGGTCTTGGACACTCTGTCCGAGCGTGAAGCCGGCGTGGTGTCCATGCGCTTCGGCCTCACCGACGGTCAGCCGAAGACCCTGGACGAGATCGGCAAGGTCTACGGGGTCACGCGGGAGCGCATCCGACAGATCGAGAGCAAGACGATGAGCAAGCTGCGCCATCCGTCCCGTTCTCAGGTGCTGCGCGACTATCTGGACTGAGCACTCGCACTCGTGTATCGGCCGCCGATCTCGTCGAGGTCGGCGGCCGTTGTGCGTCAGCGGTAGGGTCACGGCATGCGCATGGCCGACCTCGGCCCGGCGATCATGGTGCCCTATCACCTCGACGAGCCGCGGCCCCATCTCCGGGCCCCGGTGACACCCGAGGTCACCGTCAGCGTGGACCTTCCCGAAGCGGACTCGTGGCAACGCATGGCCGTCCTCTACGACCAGGTGGCCGCGTCGGTGGCGCGGGCGGTGGAGTCCGGCGGCGGGGCCCTGGTGGTCTCCGGTGACTGCACCACGTCGTACGGCGTCGTGACCGGCTTGCAGCGGGCCGGCCTGCGCCCGTCCATCGTCTGGCTCGACGGGCACGGCGACGTCCAGACGCTGGAGACCACGACGTCGGGCTACCTCGGAGGCATGCCGCTACGGGTGCTCACCGGATACCGGCCCGAGCTCGTGGCCGACCGGATCGGGCTCGACCCGGTGCCCGAAGATCACGTCGTGCTGGTCGATGCACGCGACCTCGACCCGCCGGAGCGTGCCTACCTCGACACCGCGCCGCTGCGCCGCTGCGAGGTGGCGGAACTGACCGCGGCAACGGTGCCTGACGGGCCCGTGTACCTGCATGTCGATCTCGACGTGGTCGACCCGGGCGAGGTCCCCGGGCTGTTGTTTCCCGCGCCGGGCGGGCCGTCGCTGAGCGAGGTGGCTGTCGCGGTACAGCGCGTTCTCGACACCGGCCGGGGCGCGGCGGTCGGGCTGGCATGTACATGGAGCGAGTATTCCGCCGCGGCTGAGGTCGTGCGCATGGCGCTTAAACTGGATGGATGTCCTCGTCAGGCCACGTGACGCCCCGCCGCGAGCTACCGTCGACGGTCGCGGCCGCGGTTCCCGTCTTCGTGCTCGTGCTGGTGATGTGGGCGCAGGAGATCGTGGACTCGCTGCCCAATGTGGACCTTGACCAGTACGGTATTCGTCCGCGCACCGACGAGGGCTTGGTCGGCATCGCCGCTGCGCCGTTCCTGCACGGCGGGTTCGATCACCTCATGGCCAACACCGGAGCGTTCCTGGTGCTCGGTGTGCTCATCGCCGTCACCACGCGTCGCTTCTGGTGGGTGACGGTCGGGGTCGCCGTGCTCGGTGGTTTCGCCACCTGGCTGGTCGCTGGTGCGAACACCGTGCACATCGGGGCGAGCGGCCTCGTGTACGGCTACGCGGCGTTCCTGGTGGCTTGGGGCGTGTTGTCGAGGCGGGTGCTCAGCGTCGTCGTCGCGGTCGTCGTGGTGTTGATGTACGGCGGCATCGTCGTGGGCGTCCTGCCCGGCCAGCCCGGCATCTCGTGGCAAGGCCATCTGTTCGGTGCGCTGGCCGGCGTCGTCATGGCGGTGGTGCTACGTCCCGCCGACACTCGGCGTCGCACCACCCAGCAGCATCTGGGTTGAGCGACAACGGGGCCACGGGTATGGCAGTTGCCCTACCCGTGGCCCCGACGCTATGGGCTTCGGTCAGTCCGAAGCAGGCTCCGGCTTCTCGTGCAATCTGCTGGTCTCGTCGTGCCACTCCAGAGCGATCGGACGCAGCTTCGGCTCGTGCCGACGTCCGTGGTGACCGCAGAAGAGCAGTTCACCCTCGTTGAGAACGACGCGGATGTATGCCTGAGCGCCGCAACTGTCGCAGCGGTCGATGGCGTTCAATGGGCTGGCAGCGAGAGCTGTGGTCACGTCGCATACCTTCCTGATCGATGGGCCACCGGCGAGCCGGTAGTCATGTCGTGCATCCGTTACAACATGAAACCATCGCTGGGCGTTCCCGCATCGCGGGCGCGGCCTGGTTCGCTCAGCGCTGAACCGCTGGGGCGGTGAGTCTGGTCACATCATCGGCGCTGCGTGGCGATCCCGTGACGATCCACGCTGTGGTCACAGGCGTGGCGACCGTGGCGACGGGCGCATCGGGCATACTCTGGCAGCGCCGAGTTTCATCCGCATGTCTGGAGGATGCCAAGCCGTGACCGCCGAACCGGCCGAGACCCCGATGACCCGCGAGTCCGCGACGAAGCGCGGAGCCGGCAGGTCCAGCGGCGACTACACCGCGCGGCACTTGTCGGTGCTCGAAGGGCTCGAGGCCGTTCGCAAGCGCCCGGGTATGTACGTCGGCTCCACCGATTCGCGCGGGCTGATGCATCTGCTGTGGGAGATCATCGACAACGCCGTCGACGAGGCGCTCGGTGGGCACTGCGACCGGGTCGAGGTGATCCTTCGCGCTGACGGCTCGGCCGAGGTCATCGACAACGGTCGCGGCATCCCGGTCGACGAGCACACCAAGTCCGGCCTGTCCGGGGTCGAGGTCGTCTACACCAAGTTGCATGCCGGCGGAAAGTTCGGCGGCGGCTCGTATGCCGCGTCCGGCGGGTTGCACGGCGTGGGCGCCAGTGTGGTCAACGCGCTGTCCGCCCGCCTCGACGTCGAGGTCGACCGCGGCGGGCGAACCCACGCGATGTCGTTCCGGCGCGGGGAGCCCGGCAGCTACGACGGTGACGGTCCCGACGCGCCGTTCCAGCCGTTCACCGAGCGGTCGGAGTTGCGCGTCGTCGGGCGGGTGGCCAAGCGAGTCACGGGCACTCGGGTGCGCTTCTACGCCGATCCCCAGATCTTCCTGTCCGATGCGGCCTACTCGTGGGACGAGCTCACCTCGCGGGCGCGGCAGACCTCGTATCTGATCCCGGGGCTCGAGCTCGTGGTACGCGACGAGCGCGGCGGCGAGACGGTCGAAGAGACCTTCCGCCACGAGGGCGGCATCAGCGAGTTCGTCGAGTACCTCAGCCCGGGCGCGCCGGTCAGCGACGTGCTGCGTCTCACCGGCTCGCAGACGTTCCGCGAGACCGTGCCCGTGCTCGATGACGACGGCCAGCTCGTCTCGAAGGACACCGAGCGTACGTGCGCGGTCGACATCGCGCTGCGCTGGGACAACGGGTACGACACCATCTCGCGCTCGTTCGTCAACGTCGTCGCCACCCCCAAGGGCGGCACGCACGTGACCGGGTTCGAGCAGGGGCTGCTCAAGGCGATGCGCGACCAGGTCAAAGCCAACGCGCGCCGGTTGAAGGCCGGCAATGACAAGATCGAAAAGGACGACGTGCTCGAGGGGCTCACCTCAGTGGTGACCGTGCGCCTGGACGAGCCGCAGTTCGAGGGGCAGACGAAAGAGGTCTTGGGCACCTCGGCGGTTCGGGCCATCGTCTCCGGCGTGACCGAACGAGCGCTCACCGAGATCTTGTCGTCCACCAAACGGGCGGACAAGGCGCAGGCCACGGCCGTGCTCGAAAAGGTGGTCGCGGCCGCCAAGGCACGCGTGGCCGCTCGCCTGCACAAAGAGACCGTCCGTCGCAAGAACGCGTTGGAGACCAGCGCGTTGCCGACCAAGCTGGTCGACTGCCGGTCGAACAGCTTGGAGCGTTCCGAGCTGTTCATCGTCGAGGGTGATTCGGCGCTGGGCACCGGACGCTCCGCGCGTGACGCGGAGTACCAGGCGCTGCTGCCCATTCGCGGCAAGATCCTCAACGTGCAGAAGGCCTCCGTGGCCGACATGCTCAAGAACGTCGAGTGCGCCGCGATCATCCAGGTTCTCGGCGCAGGCAGCGGGCGCAGCTTCGACCTCGAGCAGTGCCGCTACGGCAAGGTCATCCTCATGTCCGACGCCGACGTCGACGGCGCACACATCCGCACGCTGCTGATCACGTTGTTCTTCCGGTACATGCGCCCGTTCGTCGAGGCCGGCCGGCTGTATGCGGCGATGCCGCCGCTGCATCGCATCGAGATCGCGAACCCGAGGAAGGGGCAGGACAAGTACATCTACACCTACACCGACGCCGACCTCGACCGCACGTTGCGGGAGCTGGCGCGTAAAGGTGTGAAGGTGAAGGACACTCCCCAGCGCTACAAGGGGCTCGGCGAGATGGATCCCGAGCAGTTGGCCGAGACCACCATGGACCCGCGCCACCGGCGGCTGCGCCGCATCAACGCCGCCGACGCCGAAGCCGCCGAGAAGGTGTTCGAGCTGCTCATGGGTAACGATGTCGCGCCGCGCAAGGAGTTCATCATCGCCGGTGCCGCCGAGCTGGATCGCGCGCGTATCGACGTCTGAACCACTCATCTGACCGCTGGCGGCGCCGGGCCGGCGTCGCCGGAGTCGTCTCGTCGGCTCGGACCCGTCCGAGCCGACGGCGCCGTGCACGTAAGATGTGAGTGGTCGAGGTACGGGGAGGCGGAGCTTGGATGGACAGGCTTCACCATTCCGTGCGCGATCAACCGTTCCGTCGGTGGCTGGCGATCTTTCTGGCCAGTGGTCTGATGGTGTGGGCGATGCTGTTGATGGCGACTGAGCATCGTGCCGCCGTGGCCGCAGGTCTGGCGGGTCCCGTCATTCACCCGGCGGCCGAGACGACGCCCAATGCCCTGCCTCGGGTCATGTGCGGCGACGTCGGGAACGAGCACGGCCATGCGTGGGTCCCGCCCGACACCCCAGGCGACGACGCCGGCGACGGTTTCGGGAACACCGGGTTGGCCGTGGTCGATCGTGGCTGCCACATCGCGGATGACGCGCCGGCCGGTGCGGAACCGGCCGGTGACGCATCTCCGGCGAGCTGGAAGGCGACGCCGGTCGAGGGGAGCCGGGCACCGCCGGTACGGGCGTAGTTCCTGAAGAGACGATGCCCGAACGACCATGCCGGTCCGCACGTCCGGGGCGGTTTTCATCGGAGGGACTCCGGTGCTCGATATGTGCCAGCTCGACCTAACCCGAACCGACGACCGATGGCGCTCGGCTGCCCCTGAGCGGTCCGCTCCGCCGGGTGCGCGGAATCGCTGATGATGACGTGGATCGTCGTGGCGCACGCCCTGGCGGCGGTGCTCGCTCCGATACTGCTCACCCGGCTGCCTGGACGCGGCTTCCTGATCGTCGCGATGGTGCCTGCGGCCGCGTTCGGCTGGGTCGTCGCTATGACTCCGCGGGTCACCGGACCTGGGGGCGGATCGATCGAGGAGCGTTTCACCTGGGTCGACTCGCTCGGTCTGGCGTTGTCGTTCCGGCTGACGACGCTGACCTGGCTCATGGCGCTGCTCGTCACAGGCATCGGGGCCTTGGTTCTGATGTACTGCGCGTACTACTTCCGCGCCGATGATCGCGAAGTGCGGCGCTTCTCCGGCCTGCTGGTCGGATTCGCCGGTGCCATGCTGGGTCTGGTCCTGGCCGACGACCTGTTCGTCCTGTACGTCTTCTGGGAACTGACGACCGTCTTCTCCTACCTGCTCATCGGGCACAACCCGGAACGCAAAGCGAACCGTCGCGCCGCCATGCAAGCCCTGATCGTCACCACGTTCGGGGGGCTGGCGATGCTCGTCGGCATCATCATGATCGGGCAGAGCACGGGTACGTATCGCATCTCGGACATCCTGAGCCAGCCGCCGTCGGGGCTGGCCGTCGCGGTGGCGCTGGTGCTGATCCTGGTCGGGGCGATCACGAAGTCCGCGCTGGTGCCGTTTCATTTCTGGTTGCCCAGCGCCATGGCCGCACCGACGCCGGTCAGCGCGTACCTCCACGCTGCGGCGATGGTGAAAGCCGGCGTCTACCTCGTCGCCTTGTTCGCGCCGGTGTTCGCCGACGTGCTGCCGTGGCGGCCGCTGGTGCTGTCGCTCGGCGTGGTGACGATGCTGGTCGGGGCGTTGCGTGCGTTGCGCCAGTACGACCTGAAGCTGTTGCTGGCTTACGGAACCGTCAGTCAGCTCGGCTTCCTGATGGTGCTGGTCGGCACCGGGACCCGTAGCTCCGCGCTGGCCGGGGTGGCGATGCTGGTCGCCCACGCGTTGTTCAAAGCGACCTTGTTCCTGGTGGTCGGCATCATCGACCGCATCACCGGCACCCGTGACCTGCGTGAGCTCAGCGGCGTGCGCCGGTCGATGCG
>NZ_DAHVSH010000104.1:0-3699 GCF_027324685.1 Haloactinopolyspora sp. | reverse complement strand
CGACGTGATCCGGGCTGCTGCTGCCGCAGGCTGTGACGTCATCTGCGAGAAGCCGCTGGCCCTCGACGTAGCGAAGGCCACCGCCGTCATCGCCGAGTGCGAGCGGGCCGGAGTCAAGCTGTACCCGGCCCACGTGGTGCGCTTCTTCCCGGAGTACGCCACCATGCGCGAGCACGTGGCCGCGGGCGGTGTGGGTGAGGTCGCGGTGCAGCGGTTCGCCCGGTCTGGCTCGCGCCCGCAGGCCTCGTGGTTCGCCGACCACACGCTGAGCGGCGGCATCGTGATGGACCAGATGATCCACGACCTCGATCTGGCCCGCTGGACCGCGGGCGAGGTACGCCAGGTGTTCGCGCGCAGCACGACGGCCGGCGACGTCGTCAGCGCCCAGGTCGTACTCACCCACGTCAGTGACGCCGTCAGCTATATCAGCGGCACGTGGGCGCCGCCCGGCAGCAAGTTCCGGACCAGGTTCGAGGTCGCCGGCAGCGACGGCCTGGTTCACCACGACTCTGCGCAGCACTCCCCCGTGGTGATCGACGGCGGCATCGACGACGCCGGACGCGGGCTGCTTCCGCCGCCGACGTTCACCGAGAGTCCGTACACCACCCAGCTCCGAGAATTCTTCACGGCGATCAACGGTGGCCCCGAACCCCGCGTCACCGCGGCGGACGGACTCGAGGCGGTCCGGCTGGCCGAAGCGGCGAACACCTCCCTGCGCACCGGCGAGGCAGTGCAGGTCACCAGCGGCGCCGAAAGGACGGCAGCATGAGCGACACGTCGACCCTGCGCATCGGACTGTTGTCGTTCGCGCATCTCCATGCGGCGTCCTACGCGCGCGTGCTCAGCGCGCTCCCCGGCATCGAGGTCCTCGCCACCGACCCCGGCCACGAGAACCGCCCGGCCGGTGAGATCGGTGGCGCCGAAGCGGCTGCGGAGTTCGGCGTGCCCTACGTCGACGACATCGACGCGCTGCTGGCCTGGCAGCCCGACGGCGTCATCGTCTGCTCGGAGAACGCGAATCACCGCGCGCATGTCGAGCTGCTCGTCGCCGCAGGGATTCCGGTGCTGTGCGAGAAGCCGCTGGCTACCTCCACCGAGGACGCCCGCGCCATGGTCAAGGCAGCCGAAGCGGCCGGCGTGGCGCTGATGGTCGCCTTCCCGGTCCGGTTCTCCACGGCCTTCGCGGCCTTGCGCGAGCGGATCGAGGCCGGTGCGCTCGGCACGATCTGCGCGGTCACCGGGACGAACAACGGCCGCGTACCCACTGGCCGAGCCTGGTTCACCGATCCCGAACTCGCCGGTGGCGGTGCCCTGACCGATCACACGGTGCACGTGGCCGACCTCATGGATGCGCTGCTGGGCGGCCAGCGCGCGCGTAGCGTCTACGCGCAGTCGAACCAGATCATGCATCCGCAGGCGCGCGTCGAAACCGCCGGACTGGTGTCCATCGAGTACCCCGGCGGGGTGATCGCCACCATCGACTGCAGCTGGTCGAAGCCGACGGACTACCCGACGTGGGGCGGTCTGACGTTGAGCGTCGTCGGTTCCGCGGCGACCGCCGACATGGACGCCTTCGGCAGCCGCGTCGACGGCTTCTCCGGCGCGCAGCGCGCACCCGTCTGGTTGCCCTACGGCGCCGACAGTGACGCCGCGCTCATCGCCGAATTCGTCGACGCCATCCGGACCGGTCGCACTCCGCAGCCGGATGGGCGCGTCGGCCTGCGCACCGTCGAGATCGTCGAGGCCGCCTACGCCTCGGCCGCGGCGGGAGAACCGGTGGCGCTGGATTCGTGACGACTCGGGCGCCCAGTGGTTCGCCAAGGTCTACCGCGCCGGTACGTGCTTACCGCGGGAGCGGGACGCGGTGGCGCTGGCCGAGTTCGCCCGGGCGGGTCAGGTGCGTGGGCACTGGACGCTCTGGAGCAGCGCCACGCCCTCCTGGACGACGTCGCCGCCATCGTTGCGGGCCTGCCCGAGTTGACCGAGCAGGTCGTGTGCCGAGTTGCTGGACAATCCGGGCGCGGTCGATGCAACGCTGCGCGCCTATGCTCGCGCACGGCATGACGCGGCACTCCTGCTGCTCGACCAGCTCGACGACATCCACGCCGTGGTGCGAGACGCTCTCCGTTGAGGGAGGGATGAAACGACGGAAGTGGTGACGCTGCGGGCGACAGTTGCCGGATGCGTCACCCCCTACGAAAGCAAGGCGACCCGAGTTCAGCGCGACTCATTCGGCGTCGGTGTAGCACGTCGCCGTGGCCACGCTGAGTGGGAACGCGACGGGGAAATCGCCGAACAACAGCCGGCCTGCCTCGGCCGCAGCCGCGCGCACCTCGTCGGCGACGGCGTCGGCCAGCGAGATCGGCGTGTGCACCACCACCTCGTCGTGCACGAACGAGACCAGGTGCGCTCGCTCGGTGAACGGCGCCGGGACGGCACCTTCAACGCCATCGCCGCCGTCAGCCATCCCGAGCTGCCACAACCGCCGCCGCAGAGAGGCCAGCCAGCACAGGGCCCATTCGGCGGCGGTGCCCTGCACCACGAAGTTGCGGGTGAACCGTCCCCACGAGCGCGTGTACGAGCGCGCCCGCGCCGCCGCGTCACCTGCACCGTCGTCGGCGGAGTATGCGCCGGCCTGCAGCTCCTGCCAGGTCTCACCTGGCAGGGGTGAACTCCGGCCGAGATGCGTGGTGACCACCTCGCCGCGTTCCCCGGCCCGCGCAGCGTCGTCGACCAAGGCCATCGCGCGCGGAAACGCTGCGGCCAGCTGCGGCCGGACCTGTCCGCTGACCCCGGTGGTCCCGCCGTACATCGCACCGAGCATGCCGATCTTGGCCCGCTCACGCGTCTCGACCGCGCCCGTCGCGACGATGCCGGCGTACATGTCGATCCCCTCGCCGTCGTCTCCCCGCCCGGCGGCAGCCATCGCCTCGTCGCCGGCCATGGCGGCCAGCACACGGGGTTCGAGCTGAGCAGCGTCGGCGACCACGAACGTCCAGCCGGGGTCGGCGACCACAGCCGCGCGGACGTTCTTCGGCAGCTGCAGCGCTCCGCCGCCGTTGGTGGCCCAGCGGCCAGTGACGACGCCGCCGACGACGTACTCGGTACGAAACCGTCCGTCGCGCACCCAACTGTCCAGCCAGTTCCAACCGTTGGCGGTGAGCAACCGCGACAGCGACTTGTACTCCAGCAGTGGCTCGATGACTGGGTGACTCAGGCGCTCCAGCTCCCATTTGCGCAGCGTCTTCGCCCCCACACCGGCCAGGTTCATCGCTTTGAGCAGGTCCGGATGGGAGTCGGGGTTGAGCGACGCGGGCGCGTCGAGCGCCGCACGGATACGTTGAACCAGCGCTTCGAGACGCTCCGGCCGTTCACCGTAGCGCGGCCGGGGACCGAGCGTCTCGGTCAGCACGGCGTCGTGCACGTCGGCCCGCCACGGCAATCCCGCGTGATGCATCTCCGCAGCAGCCAGGGCCCCGGCGGATTCAGCGGCCAGTAGCAGGCCGAGCCGGCCCTGCCCCGGGCTCGCAGCGACGGCGTCGTGCTGGTGCCGCAATTCTTCGACGGGGTCCGGCCCGGCCTCGGCCACCTTCGGTTCAGGCGGTCCGAACAGCGTGTCGGGGACGCCGGCGGGTTCGTCGTCGGTCAGCGAAACAGCGGGCATCGTGTCCCATGGGCCGCCCGGTGCCGCCGTCGCCA
>NZ_DAHVSH010000067.1:0-8528 GCF_027324685.1 Haloactinopolyspora sp. | reverse complement strand
TGGGCGTCGCCTACGAGGTCGGCGTCGTCTCCGCGCACCGGATGCCGCAGGCGATGATCGACTACGGGTCGGCGGCCGATCGGCGTGGGCTGCGGGTGTTGGTCGCCGGTGCCGGTGGCGCCGCTCACTTGCCGGGGATGCTCGCGTCGGTGACCTCGCTTCCGGTGGTCGGCGTGCCGGTGCCGTTGAAGCACCTCGACGGGATGGATTCGTTGCTGTCGATCGTGCAGATGCCGGCCGGTGTCCCGGTGGCGACGGTGTCGGTGGGCGGTGCGCGCAACGCGGGGCTCCTGGCGGCGCGCATCCTCGCCACCTCGGACGACGCGCTGCGCACGCGGCTCGACGCTTACCGGGCGGTGCTCGAGGCCGGCGCCCGGGCCAAGGGTGAAGCGCTGCGATCGCGGCTGGGCTGACGGTTCAGCATGTGGGGCCGCACTTGGGACGAGCCCGACCATAAGTTAGATTAGGCATTCCTTAGTGGTCGTCGTCCAGAGGAGCTCTCAGTGCCGTCCACGCTCGTCGCCGCCTCGGTGCAGGCCGGTTACGGCTCCCGGTCCGTCCTGCAAGACGTCGACGTCGACCTCGTCCCCGGTGGGGTGACGGTTCTGGTCGGGCCGAACGGTTCTGGCAAGTCCACGTTGCTGCGCACCCTGGCCCGGCTGCACACGCCCACGGCCGGCGTCGTGACGGTGGACGGCGTCGACGCGGCGAACCTGCGTGGGCGACAACTGGCCCGGCAGTTGGCGTTCCTGCCCCAGGGATCACCCATCCCGGCGGGGGTGACGGTACGCGAGCTCGTGGACCACGGACGTTACGCCCACCGAGGCGCGCTGGGCCGAGTGCGGGCCCGCGACCACGACGCCGTGGAATGGGCGATGACGGTGACCGGCACCACGGCCTTTGCCGACCGCAACGTCGACGGCCTGTCCGGCGGCGAGCGGCAGCGGGTCTGGATCGCGATGGTGCTCGCCCAGCAGACCGGCGTACTCCTGCTCGACGAACCCACCACGTATCTCGACCTGCGCTACCAGGTCGAGATCCTCGGCCTGGCCCGATCGCTGGCCGATGAGCACGGCATCACCGTCGGCCTCGTGCTGCACGACCTCAACCAGGCCGCGGCCTACGCCGATCACGTCGTGGTGCTCGCCGACGGTGGCGTGCTGGCCGCGGGCGCCCCGGGGGACGTGCTGACCGGCGAGACCATCGAAGCCGCGTTCGGGCTCGCGGTCCACGTCGTGGCGCACCCGCTCACGGGCCGGCCCACATGCCTGCCGTACGCCGCACCGGCGCCCACGGCCGTGGCGGGCTGACCACACCACAAACCACCCGGCCGCCGATCCGGCTGGCCCACACGAAGGAGAAAGCCAGACATGCGACGTGTCGCGTCTGCTGCCGCGACCGCGGCTGGACTCGCCTTGGTGCTCGCCGCCTGCGGGTCCGACGACGCCACCGACGAGACCTCCGACGGCGACGCGTCGGGTGAGGTCTCGATCGAGTACCACCACGGAACGCTCACGCTCGACGAGCCGGCCACCACGGTGGTCGCGCTGGAGTGGTCGCTGGCCGAAGACCTGCTGGCGCTCGGGATCGAGCCCGCCGGCGTCGCCGACGTCGAAGGCTATGAACTCTGGGTCGCAGCCGGCCCGCAGCTGGGCGACGACGTCGTCGACGTCGGTACTCGCCAGGAGCCCAGCCTCGAACAGATCGCCGCGCTCGAACCCGACCTCATCCTCACCGACGACGACCGCACCGGAGGCGACCTCACCGACCTCGAGGACATCGCCCCGACCTACTCCTCGGACTTCTACGGCCGAGACGGCGGCCAGCTGCAGACGATGCGCGACACGTTCTCCGACATCGCCACGCTGACCGGCACCGAAGACGTCGCCGCCGACGTGCTCGCCGACCTCGACGCCCGCACCGAAGAGTTCGCTGCGTCGTTGGAGGACGCGGACGTGCCGGCCACGTTCGTGCTGGCGCAGGGCTACACCTACGAGGGCGCGGCCACCGTGCGCATCTTCGGCGCGCCGACCATGGCCTCGGAACTGCTCGAGTCCGGCGGCATGACGAACGGGTGGACCGGCGAGACCGACGACTACGGTCTCACCGACACCGACGTCGAGGGGCTCACCAATGCCGACCCGTCGTCGTCGTTGATCTACGTCGCCCAGGACGACGACAACATCTTCACCGGTGAACTGGCGGACAACCCCGTCTACCAGGGTCTGGACTTCGTCGCGAACGATCGCGTGCACCCCATCGACCCCGGCACGTGGCTGTGGGGCGGGCCGGTCACCGCTGTGACGATCTTCGACGAGGTGTCGGCCGCGCTCGGCCTGTGATGTCTGGATTGCTCGGCGTGGGGTTCGGGGTGGGGTTCGGCGGTTGCTCCGTGGGCTCCGTGGTTCGTGGCGGTGAAGCATGCCACGAACCACTCTTTAGACGCCCACTACGCAACCGCCGAACCCCTTCCGGCTCCCGGTTGTGCCGCGTACCTGCGAGCTCACTACGCAACCGCCGAATCCCCTGCGGCTCCCGGTTGCGCCGCGTACCTGCGAGCTCACTGCGCAACCGCCGAACTCCACGCCGGTGCGGTTCACGCGACGCGAGGTCGCAGCGATCGAGTCGGGACGGGCGCCTGGGGAGCGGGCGTTCAAAGAGCGATTCATGGCACGCTTCATCGCCATGAATCGCGGAGCCCGCGAAGCAGACGCTCGTTCCGGCGCTGGTCCCGGCGCGCGCCCGTCCTCCCCGCCAGGGCGCGGAGCGCTGATCCTGGCTGCCGCGGTGGTGGTGCTGCTCGTGGTGGCGGTGATCCACCTCGGGCAGGGCAGCTCGGGCGTGGGCTGGGACGAACTGGCCGGCCTCGCCACCGGGGACGCGTCGGAGCAGGTCCGCGCGATCTTCACCGGCAGCAGAGCGCCGCGGCTGCTCACCGGCCTCGTGGCCGGTGCCGCACTGGCGTTGTCCGGCGCGCTGGCGCAGGCCGTCACCCGCAACCCGCTGGCCGCCCCCGAGATCCTGGGCGTCAACGCGGGCGGTTACCTGGCCGTGGTGGTCGTGGCGGCGGCGGGGGTGAGTCTGGGTGCGTTCACGTCGGCGGGGTTGGCCACCGCGGGTGGGCTGGTGGCGTCGGTGGCTGTGTGGGCGCTGGCGGGCCGGCAGGGGCTGACCTCCGGCGGGCGCGTGCTGCTGGCCGGGACCGCGATCACGATGGCCCTGATGTCGCTGGCCACGTTGCTCCTCGTGCTGTTCGAGCAGTCCACGCAGGGATTGTTCTTCTGGGGCAACGGGTCGATCGCGGCGATCTCGTCGCAGCGGGCGTGGCAGATGGGTGCCCTGGTCCTCGTCGTGACCGCCGTCGCGGCGGCACTCGTTCGTCCGTTGGACCTGCTGGCCATCGGCGACGAGGGGGCGCAGGCGCTGGGTGCGCGGGTCGGGGCCACGAAGCTGACCGCGCTCGCGCTGGCGGTGCTGGCCGCCGCGGCCGCGGTCACGGTCGCCGGGCCGATCGCGTTCGTCGGCGTGGTGGCGCCGGTGACGGTGCGCCTGCTGGGCGTCCACCGCCACGCGTTCCTGCTGCCGACCGCGATGGTTCTCGGCGCGGCCCTACTACTCGGCGCCGACGTGGTCGCGCGGTCGTTTCTGCGCTCGGCCAGTACCGGTGAGCTGCCCGCCGGGGTGATCACGGCGGTGGTCGGTGCGCCGATCTTCATCCTGTTGGCGCGGCGGATGAGCATCGGCAATGTCGACGACCAGGCCGCCGTGGTGGCGCGGCGGCGATGGCCGCTGGCCATGGTGGTGGTGGTCGCGCTCGCGTTGCTGACCGCCGGGATGCTCCTGGCGTTGAAGGTCGGCGACGTCACGGTGACCTGGGCGCAGGTGTGGCAGTGGGTCGGTGGCGACGCAGAAGCGGTGGTCGATCGTCGCTTCGGCCGGGCAGCGGTGGCCGCGACCGCCGGCGCCTGCTTGGCCGTCGCGGGGGTGGCCGTGCAGGCCGTCGTGCACAACCCGATCGCCGAGCCGTCGATCATCGGCGTGACCGGTGGCGCCGGCGTCGGCGCGGTGGCGGCGTTGATGCTCGTTCCGCAGGCACCACCGTGGGTGTTGCCGGTCGCGGCGCTCGTCGGGGGGATCGGGGCCGTGCTGCTGTTGCTAGCCGCCGCCGGACGCCGTGTCCGCGGCGGCCTGACCCTGGACCCCACGCGGGTGGTGCTCGTCGGCATCGGGGTCGGTGCGCTCGCGACGGCCGTGATCGCCGTGCTGGCCTTGCAGGCTCAGCTCGCGGTGAACCGGGCCCTGACGTGGCTGGCCGGCAGCACGTACGGGCGGGAGCTCGCCGACTTGCGGTGGCTCGTCGTTCCCGTCCTCGTCGGGGTGTCCTTGTGGCTGGTGGGTCGTTCGCTCGACCTGCTCGCCTACGGCGAGGACACGCCACGAGCTTTGGGCCTCGGCCTGGGCCGGACCCGGCTGGGGGTGCTCCTGTGCGGTGCCGTCATGGCCGCAGGCGCGGCGTCGGTCGTCGGGACGGTCGGATTCGTTGGCCTCGTGGCGCCACACACGGCTCGGGCCCTGGTCGGACCCGGGCATCGCCGCTTGATTCCGGTGGCGGCCGTGTTCGGTGCGTTGCTGGTGGTGGCCGCCGACGTGGTGGGCCGCAGCGTGCTGGCGCCGCGCGAGATCCCGGTCGGGCTGGTGGTGGCGCTGGTGGGCGCGCCGTACCTGGCGTGGCTGCTGCGCAGGTCGAACCGCGCCGCGGTGTAGCGACAACTGCCTCATGATCGGCGCTGTGGGGTGATCATGGGGCGCTGGTGGCGCGTGGTGGGGTGGTTGCCGGTGCTGTTGGGGTGATCATGGGGCGGTTGCGGCGTTATCGGGTCGTGGGTGACTCATGATCGTTGTGGTGGGTGCCGTGGGTGACTCATGATCGTCAGCCTCGAGGCGACAGCGACTACCCCAGCAGCTGCGATGTCGAGGACGCGGGCCCCCGCCGTCGGCTACGCGTACCGATTCGTACCCTGGCAGCCATGAACTGGTTGCTCCACGGCTTTCGCGTGTCGTCCGCACGGCGGGAGCTGGCGGCCTTGGCCGACCGGCTGGGCCTGACGGATCCGTCCGGGTGGGCTCCCGGGCTGCTGGCGTCGGTGGACCAGCATGCCTCGGCAGTGCGCGACATCCTCGATTTTCGAGGTGGACGATTCGGGGTGGTTCAGCTGGCGGCCTACGCCCGCGGCGTCGAGGACGTCGCGCGCGAGCACGGCTGGCGGCCGCCGGAACCGCCCGAGTGGGGCGGCCCGACGGCCGGCGACTGGGTGTCCCTGCGACTGGCCGGGGTCTGGCTGCTGACGGTGACGGGACCCGTCACGGTCGGAACGGCCAGCGGGGACGTCGACCCGCTCATGTACTTCTTCTGAGCTTGCCTCACGGGTAGTCGCGCGACGGGGGAGTGCCGTAGCCGGTGCTCGGCGTCTCCGTCGTCGGCGGTGGTGGCACTGCCTCGCCCTCGCTCCCACCGACCCCCGTCGTCGTCTCGTGGGCCCGCAACGCGTCTTCGCGGCCGCGGTCGTAGGCGCTTCCCCGGCTCAACGAGGAGGCTTCCTCCTCGGCCCGGCCGAGCCAGCGCTCCCAGCGCCGTTCCATCGGCCGCAGCATGCCGCCTCCGACCCCGACCACGATGACACCGGCGATGGTGGCCAGCACGGCGATCAGAACCGGCGTCGTCACCGTGGTGGCCACACCGATCTGGTTCAGCGCCGCGATCACGCCGAGACCGATGATGAACGCCTGCACCACTCGTGCGACCAGGCGCCCATAGCTCTGCGAGCTGAGCGCGCCTCCGATCAGATCGCCGACAGCGGTGGCTATGGCGCTGGCCACGACGATGATCACCACGGCGACCAGCAGCTGCGGCAGCCACGCCACGAGGCTGTTCAACAGGTCGCTGACCGGATTCGATCCGAAGACGCCGAAGGCCATCTGCAGGGCGACCAGCAGGATCGCGTAGTAGACGATGGCCGCGATGAGCCCACTGGCGTCGTACTTCGACTGTGCGAGCGCGCGTTTGACGCCGCCACGCTCCACGGCACGATCGAACCCGACGCGCTCGAGCAGCACGTCGACGCCTTTGCGCAGCGCCTTGGCGATCAGCCATCCGATCAGGAGGATGACCAGAAACGCCACGAGCTTCGGCACGAACGTGATGACGGAGTTGAGTGCGTCATCAAAGGACTGGGTGATGTTCATCCCGTTCACATCCCTTCGGGCTGGGCTCCGGCCTGTTGTGGCGGAGCCCAAGAGCCCGGGTCAGTTCGCCACCATGACTCGGTACCCCCTCGTGGCGCTTCCAAGCACCACGGAAAAATCCCAGGTGAACAGGGCATGACCGGAACGAGAGCCGCGTAACGACCTGCGCGGCTGTCAACCGACCGCCGACGGGTCAGCGGCGGGGCGGGGCGGTGGACGAGCGGACCACCAGTTCCGGGCGCAGCAGCAGCGAGCGGCCAGGCGTCGGTTCGCCGGCCTCGACGCGCGTCTTGAGCTCGGCGATCGCGGCCGCTGCCATGTCGGCCATCGGCTGGCGGACCGTCGTCAACGGCGGGTCGTAGAGGTCGGCCAGGACGATGTCGTCGAAGCCGACGACCGAGACGTCGGTGCCGACTTCCAGGCCGACATCGCGTATCCCGCGGCAGATGCCGAGGGCGCACATGTCGTTGATGGCCACGATGCCGGTGGGCGGGTCGCCACCGGTGAGTAGCTCATGGGCGGCGTTGCGACCGAGTTCCGCGGATTCGACGTCACCGAAGCGCCAGTCCGACGCGCCCGGCCACAGGATCGCCGATTCGGAGGACAGACCGGCTTGTTCCAGCGCGGCGGCGAACCCGCGGTAGCGGTCTTTGCGGTTGACGCTGCCCAGCGCCCCGGAGACGAAGGCCAGCCGGCGGTGCCCCAGGTCGGTGAGGTGCGCGGTGGCCAGCTGCGAGCCGACGGCGTTGTCGATACTGATGCTGACCAGCGTGTCCGGGTCGTCAGCTTGAGCAGCGCGGTCGAAGGCGACCAGGTGCAGGCCACGCTGCATGATCGGCGCGACGTGCTCCAGCGAGGGCAACGACGAGCACAAGACGATGCCGCGGATGCCGTCGGACCACAGTTCCTCGATGTAGCGGCGCTCCCGGTCGGGATCACGCTCGCTGTTGCACAGCAGGACGTGGTAGCCCTCGGCCAGGGCGGCGGACTCGAGTTGGCGCGCGAACGAACCCCAGAACGGGTTTCCCACCGACGGAACCACCAGCCCGATCGTTTGCGTACGTCCGGTTCGCAGTTGGCGCGCTGCTCGATTGGGCCGGTAGCCGAGCCGCTCGATGGTGTTCTCCACCCGCAGCCGGGTCTCTGGCAGCATCCGGTGGGCGCGCCCGTTCAGCAAGTTGGACACGGTACTGGGCGACACCCCGGCCGCCTTGGCGACCTGCTGAATGGTGACTTCTGCCATGCGTTTGTGCGCTCCGCTGCTGGTAACCGTCCCGGCTGGTGCCCGGTCTGGTGTAACGATGAAGTAGTAGAGCCGTCAGTTTAGCGAGCTAGATGGCGAGCGTCCAGGTTCTAGCTCTTGACGACGCAGTACCTCACCCCTATCTTCGGTACATCGTTACACCAGACTCGACACAATGGCGTGCCGGCACCGTCTCGTCCGAACCGCCGTGCGCCCTGCCTGAGTTGCCGCTGCGAAAGGAGCACAGCGCACATGAGGATCTGGAGACACCGACCGGGCAGTGCTCTGTTGGCGAGCGCCGCCGCGCTGTCGTTACTCACAGCCGCCTGTGGCGGTGACGACTCCGAGGCCTCCGGCGACGCCGGCGGCGACGGTACGGTGAGCGGCGAGATCACGCTGCTCACGCCGATCTATGAAGGCACCGACGGCGAGAAGTTGCTGGAAGAGGAGCTTCTGCCACAGTTCTACGAGCAGTACCCCGACGTCAGCGTCAGTGTGGACTACACCACCTACGGCACGCTGAACGAGAAGCTCACCACCGCCGTGGCCAGCGGACTGGTTCCCGACGTGATGATGATGGGCGTCGGCTGGGTCGAAGGCTTTGCCGACAAGGGGGTCTTGCGCGACCTGTCCGAGTTCGGCATCACGGCCGAATCGCTACAGGAGTCCTACACCGAGCAGATCGTGCGGGCGGGCATGTGGGAGGACAGCGTCTACGCGGTGCCGATCATGCTCGATACCCGCTTCGCCGTCGCCCGCAAGGACATCCTGGCCGAGGCTGGCTTCGACGAGCCGCCGAGCACCTGGGAAGAGTTGCGGGAGTACGCGATCGCGTTGACCGAGCGCGAACCGGACGGCACGCTGACCCGCGCCGGTTTCGACATGCTCTCGCACGATCTGCGGCAGATGTACGAAGTCTTCCTCTTCTCCTCCGGTGCATCGCTGTTCAACGACGACGTCACCGAGCCCGCGTTCAACTCGCCCGAAGGGGTCGAGGCGCTGCAGTTCATGACCGATCTCATCAACGAGGACAAGGTCGAGG
>NZ_DAHVSH010000062.1:0-6308 GCF_027324685.1 Haloactinopolyspora sp. | reverse complement strand
AGCTGCCGGAGGCACCGTCAGAGCCCGACGGTGCCGCGGCTGCGGACGAGGCCGAGCCACCACCGGCGGCCAGCCGGCCCACCGCGGCCGCACCGGACGGCAGGGCCGCCAGCGCGCCGACCGCCATCGCCCCGCCGGCAGCGCCGCCGGCCAGCGCGCCGACCATTGGCGTCACGAACCGCATCAGGGCCGGCATCGCGAACAGCGCGATGATCATCAACATCAGGCCGGTGAGCACCGCGAGCAGCCCCGTGCCGTCGTCGGAGAACACGTCGGTTCCGACGAGCTGGAACGCGGCCGCGTACACGATGGCCGCGGCCGGCTTGTAGAGGATGAACGCCACCAGCCAGCTCACGCACTTCTTGAACCAGCCCTTGCCCATCTCGGTGTTCGTGAACGAGGCCGACAGCGGCAGGATGCCAGCGAGGATCACCAGCATTCCCCCACGGGCGACCATGAGCACGATCTGGAACGCGGCCGCAAGGATCGCGATCAGGCCCGGGATGATGATCAGCAGCGCACCGAGGCCGCCGGCGGCCGGGTTCGTCGTCAGGGCAAGCAGCGTCAGCATGTTCTCGCCGAAGCACGCCGAGTCCGTCGTGACGTCACAGCTCAGCGAGCCGTTGATGAGCCACACCGAGAACGAGTCGGCCGCCGCGACGAGCAGACCGACGATCGTCACGCCCGCGCCCGCAACGACCACGAGCGTCAGAAGGCTCTTCACGGTCTCGCGCCCCGGCTCCGCTCGCTGCTCCCACGCCATCCGCGCACCGCCGATGATGACCGACACGACCGCCGCCGCACCCATGTACCACCAGAGGCCGGACTGCAAGAACAGCACAGCTCCGCCGGCATTGCGTGGCCCAGACGGCATCAAGCCCGCCACGATCGCGCCGGCACCCGCGATGAGCACGACCGCGGAGAGCACCAGGCCCACGCGACCGACAGCAGCGATGCCCTCGCCGGCCCTCATGCGCGTAGCGATGAGCGCGCCGAGGATGAACAGCGCCAGGACCGCGATGCCCAGGCTGATCCACATCACGTAGCCCATCACCGACGTGACATTGGCCGAGTCCGGTGCCGACGAGCCGGCGTCGATCGCGGAGCCGCCACCCGAGCCCGTCAGGTTCGGCGTACCGATATGCACCCACACCGTCCCCAGCGACCCGATCGCCTTGCCGAACGCCTCCATGACGGCGTTCGCCACGTTCTCGATCGCGTCGTTCATTGCGGAGGAGGCAGCCTCACCGGCGCATTCTCCGGGCTTCGTTGCCCAGTCCAGAACATTGCACATCTCATTCCCCCCAGGCGATGTAGCCGGCGAGGTCGGGGATGCTTGCGACGCTGCCGGGCTCCGGGGTGTCTGTGCTGACCTTCCAGTCGCCGTTCGACCAGACGAGCGGGTAGACCGCGGACATGTTGACGGTCTGCCCCTGAACTGAGCCCACCAGCGCCACGTCGACGCGCGCAGTGTGGCCGTCGTACGCGAGGAGCCGGAAGCCCGCGATTCTGAGGCGGACGTCGTCGGAGGACTCGCTGTTGTTGGCGGGCTCCTGGATCAGCTGGTCCCGGTAGGGACCGGGCGCGGTGAAGTACTTGATCCACTCGGGTACCACTGGCTGATCGGTGCCCACCCCGACGGCATACGCCGCCGCGAACAGGGCGCCCTCCGGCGTGTGCTGGAAGCAGTAGCGGAAGCCAGCCGGGTCGGTTTCGCCCGGGCCGAACTCGGCGGAGACCGGATAGGCCACAGTGCCCTGGTACTGCCATTCGTCGACGGCAGGCGCGCTCGTTAGCCGTGCGGTGCCAAGTTCCTCGCCGTCGAGGCCGCAGACGCTCGGGCCGCCCGCGACCGGCGATGGCTCGTCGGTCGGGGCGGCAACGTCCGTTGGCTCGGTTGTGGGCGAGGGCGAGGCTTGGTCTCGGGTTGCGTTGATTCCCACGACGACGCCGAGCACGACGATCACCGCGACGACCACCGTGGCGGCCACGAACCCGCGTCGGGTGAACGGACTCTGCTCTTCGTTGTCCTCAGTCATCCTTGTTGCCGAGCGGCGGAAACCCGGTCCTTCAGGGCCGGGAGGAGCCGCGTCGTAACGTTGGCTCACCGCTCGTCTCCTTCCTGTGTGGTGGCGGTGGTCTGGTAGGTGTATCCATCGGCTCGCTGCAGGAGCCGGACATGTCTGTGGTTGATGCCTTGGACGCGGCCGACGTTGAAGGAGCCGCTGGCGCGGACCGCCACCCTTCCGGTGTGGGTTCCGGCCTTCCTGCCGGTGGGCACTACTGCCCGGACGAGGTCGCCGGTGGCAAAGCCGTGGTGCTGCTTGACGCGGGTCAGGCGCAGGCGGGGGAAGCCGTGGCGGTCGCTGCGGGTGCGGGAGTAGGAGCCTCGCCCGGTGCAGCCGATGGCCAGGGTGGTGGCCGGCCACCCGGTGACGGCACTGGCCTCACCGACGCACAAGGCATCGAGGGCATGGGTCTTGGGCACGCCACTTCTGGCCCGGTTCCACTTCGTGCGCCCACCGCTGGCCGCGTGCACCGGCAGGCCCGTGGCGCGCAGTGCCCGATCCAGGGCCCAGCGGGTGGAGTTCACGGCTGCGGCATCGTGCAGCGGCTTCTTGGCCCAGGCCAGGATGCGGGCCAGGCGGGCGGGGTCGGTGACGAACTCGGCCACGGGCCGGGCGCCCTTGGCCTGGTTGCACCCCACGCACGCCAGCACGAGGTTGGACACCCGGTCCGACCCGCCCCGGGCACGGGGGTGGACGTGGTCGATGTTCAGCGGCACGTCGGTGATGCCGCAGTACACGCACGCCCGTGCGAACTTCTCCAGCAGGTACTCCCGCACCTCATACCCAGCCAGCGTGCCCTGCTGATAGGCGACCCCACTAACCTCGGGGTTGACCAGTAGGTGGGTGTCGAACCTGACCCGTTCGACATGGACAGCGGTCACCGGTGCCCACCGCCGTAGCCGCTCGACCCACGACACGGTGGTATCCACCCGGTGTCGCAGCGACGGAGCCAGCCACCCGGCCGGCCGGGTGCGGTTGTCGAACCTCGGCGCGCGGTAGCGCAGGTTCCTGCTCCGGCGACCTCGTCTCCTGGCCGCGCGGGCCTGCATCGCCTTCTTGATCTGCAGGCCCCGGTGGACCAGCTCACCAAGCCAGATCCCCTGCCGGGCACCCTGCTCGGTGCTGGTGAACACCGCGATACCAGTCTTGCGTGAGCCGGGATCGATACCGACCTCGACTCCGTCAACCTCCACGTCCGGGTCGCGGGCATCGACGTCGACCATGCGGATGGTGAACGGCGCGCGGCGGTGCACACGTGCCCGCCCCGCCGACAGCAGCTTCCGGGCCCGGTCCGGGCGCATCGGCTGCAAGGGCCGCTTGTTCTTGTCCAGCACGAACACCCGCGGCTGAGGCGAACGTGCCGGGGCAGGCACAACCCTGCCGGCGACGGCGCCCGAAGGCGCAGTCGTGACGCGACCACCCATGCCGGTGGCCATCTCCCCTCGACCATGTTGAGCGCCCGGTGCCGCCGCCTGGGCAGCCTCGACACGCCGTTTCGTCCCTACCCCAGGGTTGTCTGCTCGTGCCGATTCCAGAGCAGCGGGCTGAGGAAGCACCCGCTGGTGGGTCTGCCGTCGTACGCTCAACGTAGATTCCCTCCTTCCAAGGGGTTCTAGGTCTGGTCAACTAGCCCTGCTGGACCCGCGCCTGTCAGCCCGCCTAAGCGGGCCAGCAAGCCCCGTCCTTCAGGGCGGGGTAGTTGACAGTCCGCGGGCGACGGCTGCGCCGGCTGCCAGCCAGGCGCGCTGCGTCGTGGGTCGTAGGGAGCCGTAGCGCAGGATGCCGTCGACCATTGCGGGGTCGAACGGGATGGTGGCCACGGCGCGGGCCAGGTCGGCGTACCCGTTGGCGACGCGCTGGACCTCGCTGGGCTGGGCCTTGGGGTCGGCCTGGGTGACGATCACGACGGCATTCTGGGCCAGGCGCGCCGAGCGTTCGTCGCGCTCTCCGAGTGCTTCGAGCAGCAGCGCGCCGGCCTCGGCGTGGTCGTCGCGGGTGGTGGTGGCGACCACGAGCTGGTCGGTGTGGTCGATCATGCGCCGCCACATCGGGTCGGATTCGTCGTTGCCGGAGTCGATGAAGATGAGCCGGTAGTACTTGGCGGCCACGGCGTGGATGGCGTCGACGTCCTCGG
Organism: Haloactinopolyspora sp.; assembly: GCF_027324685.1. Lineage (NCBI taxonomy): Bacteria > Bacillati > Actinomycetota > Actinomycetes > Jiangellales > Jiangellaceae > Haloactinopolyspora > Haloactinopolyspora sp. The sequence goes on along the minus strand of NZ_DAHVSH010000062.1, from coordinate 2,105 downwards.
GTTCGACTCGCTGGGCGGAGGCCAGTTCCATCGGCTTGGAGCGCAGCACGTCGAAGCGGTCGCGGGTCTGGTGGTGCACGTAGTGGGCCAGGTCGGCGGACTGCGCGCCGGTGCTGAGAAGTCGGTCCACCTGGGGCAGCAGCTCCATCAGCGTGGCTTCGTGCGGTCCCTGTTCGGTGCGCCAGCCGAGCGTGCCGCGGGTCTGGTTGTTGTCCCACGTGAGCACGCCGGCACCGCCGTAGCGGGCGAACACCGCGGCGAGCAGGACCGTGGAGGGCGTTTTGCCGGCGCCGCCTTTGCCGTTGACGATGGCGATGGTGCGCGGGCCGGGCCAGTGCTGGCTCACGGCTTGGATATCGGCGCGTTCGGCCCGTTCGGCCGGGCTGGGGCTCATGCGGATGCCGAGCCGGGTCATCGCCCCGCGCCAGCCTTGGGTGGCCGGCTCCTCGCGCTGTTCCTGGGTGAGGAAGGACTGCCGCTCGCGCCGTTCCCGGCGCGTCTCATACGGCTGGTTCTGGGCGGGGCTCGGCTGCGGTCCCGGCGCGGGCGGTGCGGCCTCGGCGGCCGTGGTGTCGTCGGCTGGCGCGGCCGCTCGCCTGGGAGGCTCGGCGGCCGTGCGGGCGGGGGTCTCGGTGCGGGGCCGTGGCCGGGCCTCGGCGGTCTCGTCGGCCTCGAGGGTGCCGTCGGTCTTGACGATGAGGGGCCATTGCCCGTCGGGGTCGGTCATCACGGCCCGCACCGGCCGGCCGAGCTTGCGGGCGGTGTCGGCAACGAGCTGGCGCACCTGGTCGCGTGCGGCGGGCAGGTCCTCGGCGTGCACCTGGTGGGTGCTGCCGCCGATGCTGACCTCGCCGGTGCCGTCGTCGTGGATGGTGGCCTCGATGCGCGGCCAGGCCGCTGCGGTGTCTGTGGTCATTGGTCCTTCTCCTGTGTCCTTATCCGAGCCTGATCCCGATGTCTGCGAAGAACTCCTCCGGGTCGACGGGGGAGCCGTCGACGTGGACCTCGAAGTGGAGGTGAGGGCCGGTTGACCAGCCGGACGAGCCGACGCGGCCGATCTGTTGGCCAGCGGTGACGCGATCGTCGGCGCTGACGAGCACGCCGCTGGCCCACATGTGCTTGTAGCGGGTCATGAGCCCGCCGCCGTGGTCGACGTCGATCGTCCAGCCGCCGTTGGAGTCGGTGTAGGTGTCGATCACGACGCCGTCCTGTGCGGCCCAGATGGGGCCGCCGTCGCCGCCACCGCCGAAGTCGACGCCGGCGTGGAGCCGGGTGAACGATCCGGTGACGGGATCGGTGCGCATGCCGAACCGGGAGGTGATCGGCCCGGCTGCCGGCTGTGCCCAGCCTTCGGCGCTGACCTGGCCGGGCGTGGTCGACTCGCAGCCTGGGGTGACGACGCCGCCGGCGTCGGGCTTGATGTTGACGTGCACGTGGTCGAAGTGGTTCTGGGTGTCCGAGCAGCGGTCGGCCATCGGCCGCCAGCCCTCATCGGCCCGGTCGGCCGACCAGATTTGCTGCCACCAGATGATGTAGTCCACGCCCAGCTCGTCGGCGTTGTCGATGAGGTACTGCGCGAGTCGGTCGCCGGTGGCGCGGCCGTTGGGAATGTCGTTGGTCATGAAGTCCAGCGCGAGCCCGGAGGGGTGACCCTCGGGATCGTGAGCGGACTCCCGGTAGCCGCCGACGGTCTTGATCCCGAACATGGGACCGACGGTGTTGGCCACGACAGCCGTTTGCGGCTTGACGTCTCCGAGCGAGTAGTGCGAGGACGTGACCGGCTGCTCGCCGTTGGCGATACCTTCCACGCCGCTGAGGCCCTCGACCACTGCCACGGCGGCCGGCCAGTACCGCGTGTAGTGGTAGGGGTCGGCGTTGCGCTGGGTGCGGTGGGCAACGATGGTCGGCTCTAGAGAGTCGCGGTTCTCGATCCGCATCATCGCCTTGAAGAAGTTGGTGGCCGAGGTGAACGGGTCCATCCGGTCCTCGTAGGACCCCCACGCCCCGTTGTCGCGCTGCTGGAACAGGCCGCGGGAGTCGGGGCCGGCGGCGTCGCCGTGGTCGAGGACGCGCAGGCTCGACTCGCCCATCGCGGTCATCACGCC
>NZ_DAHVSH010000045.1:0-12539 GCF_027324685.1 Haloactinopolyspora sp. | reverse complement strand
ATACTCGCCCCGGGCAGCACGGCGTAGACGTATGCCGCGTCGGTCGGGTCGACGCCGTGATCGAGGTACATCGTCACGTACCGTCGCGTGATCGGATCCTGCGGACCGCCGACGTTGATCTCGTACCAACTGCCGGTGCGCTCCTCACGGACTGCGCTGAGGCTGGTACCGCCGGGGAAGACGTAACCGCCGAATCCCTCGAGGTGCGCCCAGCGCGCGTCCGGGATGGTCTGCTCCCACCCCGGCTCGGACGGCGTGGTGCGCCCGTTCACCTTGAACTTGTGCGTTCCTGCGGCGCCGAGGTTGCGCTGGTCGATCGTGGTGTCGACGGCGTAGCCGTCGGCGCAGGTGATGCCGGCACCCAAGCAGATGACGGCATCGTCGACGCAGAACCACGATTTGCGGCCGCTGATGGTCGACTCCAGCGCCTGGAAACTCTGGCCGAGCGTGCCGTATTCACCGTCGGTCGCGCCGCCGGCCCACGCCGCGGTGGGCGGGGTGTCGTTACCGATCCCGTCGGCCAGCGGCTTGCGTGACACCGTCGTACCGGGCATCCGGTAGGGGTCGGCGGTGGGCCAGAAGGCGTCGGTGTACTGGTCGTTGCCGAAGTCCGAGCCCCACCAGTAGGTCATGCCCACGCCGGTGTGCCAGCCGTGCAGGTTCTCGCCGTTGATGGACTCGTAGAACGCCGTGCGCACCGACCGCATCGAGATCGAGAACGCCCACCCCGGACGGCGGTGGACTGCCTGATCCATGCTGGCGAAGATCCGGTGCTCCACCGGCTCGGGCAACGCCTCGATGCTTGGATCGTCGAGCACGTTCGCAGCCTCGGCGACCGCCGCCATGGTCAGATACGTGTTGTCGTTGTACAGCGCCGGGGACTCCCGCTGCAGCCAGCCCTTGGCGATGCCTTTCCAGCGAGCCGACTCCTCCGGCGAGCCGGCTGCCGCCATCCGCAGCACGCCGGCGGTCATGACGTGGCCGCGGTAGTGGTCGCCCTCGGCTTCGCGGCTGTTCGTCCGGCCCGACACCGCGTCCATGCACAGTCCGTTGTAATTGAACGGGGCGAAGCTGTTCTCGATGCTGTCGAACAAGACCTGACGGTTCGGGTCGACGATCTCCCAGGTCGACCCCGCCAACAGGGCGAACAGGCCGGACACCGATTGAAGCAGCGAGATGCCGTACGAGCCGGTGTAGGCGTAGATCCCGTGCTGGATGAACGAGCCGTCGCGGTAGAAGCCGTCGCCTTCGGTGACGTACACCATCACCGGCGACAGCCCGTCGCGCGCCTTGACCATCATCTCCGGTGTCTTGCCGAGAACCCCGCGCACCGCGGTGACCTCGCACAGCCAGCCGCGGTTGGCCCCGGCGGTGCGATCGATGGCGCCCGGGTCGACGAAGTGGTCGATGCGCTCGACGTGCCTGGCGATGCGCTCGGGCCCCAGTTCGTCGTAAAGCAGGACCGAAATGTCGTTGAGCGCCTGCGGCGAGCCGATCAACCAGTCCCACCAGTTGTCGAACCAGTTCGGCGGCGCATAGATCGTGGTCGTCATGTAGTCGGTGCCCGCGACCGCGGCCTCGGCCAGTTCCGTGTCACCGGTGTGGCCCGTCCCGGGCAGCACGTACGCCATCGCCATGGTGCGCAGGCGGCCGAAGCTCATCGTCATCGGCCAGGTCTGCTCGTCCAGTGGCAGGTCGGGCCACAGTGACTCACCATCGAGGGTCATCTCGGCCAGATGCTGCTCGGCCGCGCTGCCGATGGAGGCGAGGCGGCTGGCGAACGGCTCGCGGCTCGGGTCGTACCCGGTGCCGGTCACCAGGTCTCGCCACCGGAGGCGAAGCTCGTCGTACTCGTCTGCCGCGAAGGCCGGGCGCGGCACGGTGATCGCGGGGACGAGGCCCGCGGCCGTGGTCGCCAACCCGGCCGCTCCGACCGTGTGCAGGAACCTTCTCCGAGTCCACGTCATGAGCCCTGTCACTCCTCCGGTGCGGTTGGTCATCGGATGCCTGTGCGCGCCCCGCGGGAAACCTGCTGACGCCGATCCTGACCAACCTGAGCGGAGGTGTCAAGAATAATTCATAAAAGAATTTCAAATGACAAGATGTATGCCGCTATGAGCTGACGTGGGCACATTGAGTACATGCAGGAACGTGTGGGCCCGCCAGCCCCTACCGAAGCCGGTCGCTACACCTTGACCGCGAAGATCCGATCCACCCGTACGTGGTTCACCGCCGCATTCCCCGGCGGTGCGACGTAGGCGTACGTGGTCGAATCCGCCGCAGCTTCGTACGTCCCGGGGAACGCGATCTCGTGGTACTCGCCATCGGCGACGTCACCGACCGGCACGCTCGCCGCCTCCCCGGGCCACACGCCGAGCGTGAGCGCGGCTGAGTCCGGGTCGGCGGCTGCGGCGTCGGCGCGCACCGAGACATACAGCTTCCACCGCCCGTCGGCGGGCAGGATGTCCAGCGGTACCTGGACCGCCCAGTCGAGGCGGTTGCCAGGCATCTCGACGGCGTGACCGTTCGACGCGCCGACGTCCGCCACGACGGTGACGGCCGGCGCGTAGAGCACGAAGACGTCTTCTTGATGATCGACCCAGTCGGAGTCCGGCAGCCCGTCGACGACGGCCGGTGGTTCGGCTGGGCTACCTGTGGCCGCGGCCACCGCGCGAAACACCGGCACCAAGTCGTCCGGATCGCCGCCGACCTCACTGAGCTGAGTCAGCCCTGCGGCCGCCAGTTCGGCCTCGAATCGTTGCGTCCGGTTCACGACGTCCGGGTCCCAGTCGATGCCGTCCCGTTCAGCGACGAGCTTGAAGTAGCCGCTGCGCTGCAGAAGCAGGAGGTCGACGCCCAGCCGGACGGCATGCACGTGGCGTAGCAGGGTGGGCTCGTCCCGGACGGCGTTTTCCGCCTGGTCGAACAGCTCGTCGGCCCGGGCCAGCGTGGCGAGCCCGAGGTAGGCGGCGTCGTCCGGGGTGTACGCGCCGAGCATGGTCGAGGTCTGCTCCACCGCATCGTGCATGAGTCGCATGTAGGTGTAGATCGGCTCGGCTGCGGGCCCGTAGTACCCGTCGAGGAACTCCCGGATCAGGGCATCGGGATCCAGCGAGGGATCCCAGAGCAGCCGGCTGATCACCCACACTCGTAGCTGAGTGAACTCCGCGCCCGAAGCGTTCCAGGCGCTCTGCCCGAAGTAGCCCTGCATGGTCGGCACCTCGGCCAGCGACCGAATCGCCTCGCCCATCGCCCACCAGTCCGGGAACGGCTGGGTGTACGACCGGAAGGTGCACAGGTAGGTCCACAACACGTTGTGTCGAGAGATCTCACCCCACTGGCGAATGCTGTCGGCGATCTCCTGATTCGTCTCGCTGAACAGTGACTGCCCGAAGTCGGCGTGAATCGGGGCGATCGTCATCACGACGTTCTCGTTCACCTGCAGGCCGGTCGGCGGGGTGAAGCTCCACATGTAGCCCTGGGTCGACAGGCGGGCGTCCGGAATCTGCTGCCGTACCCGGCTGACGACGTCGTTGATCATGTCGATCACCGGAGCGGACAGCGTGCCGCCGTGTTCGTCGGCGAAGGCCTGGCTCTGCGGGTCCGGCGGATCCCATCCGCGGTCCTCCTGGTAGAACGACGTGGAAGCATCCTGTCCGGCGGCGATGCGGCCGTTGATGATGTCCACGAGCTGGCCGGCCGCCGCCGCACGCGTGTCCGGATCCATCAGCGTGATCTGGCCGCCGTACCAATGCGACGGGTCGGTCACCACCTGCTGGAACGGATACTCGACCTCTTCGGGCCAGTACGTCGACCAGGTGTCGATCCCGTCGGACCGCGGCACCGTCCAGTACTGGTCGCGTAGCCCGTTGAGCATGTTGTGCTGTCGGTAGGCGGCATCGTTCGCGTCGCCGGCCAGCACCGTGCGGAACCGGAACCGCGGTACGTGGTCCGCGTTCAGGCTGCTCCGTGGTACTGACAGCTCCGGCGTGCTGGGTACCTTCGTGAAGTCCGGAGCGAACCACCGGACACCGAACAACCGGTCCAGGACCCAGTACACGCCGTACAGCGTTCCCCGCGAGTGCCCGGCGGCGACGACGACGCTCTGGCCACCGACGGCTCGCAGGGCGAACCCGTCGTCGGACAACGCGTCGTCGTCGATATCGGCTCGGCGGGCGATCGGGTTGTTCGGGCCGACGACGATGAGATGGTCGCGCGACGGCGGACGCTCGGCCTCGATGACCGGGAAGGTCGCCGAGGTGATCGACGTCAGATACGTCGCCAGCTCGTGCGCGGCATGACGTACGACCGCGTCCTCTCCGGCGCCCAGGTAGATCCGGTACCTCGTGCGCCCGGCGCGGGCGAACCGGATCATGGGTTCACCACCGGTGGCCTGCGCGGACCCGGACAAGACCCCCGTCGTGGCAGCCGCCAGTCCCACGCCGGCCTGCAACACCCTTCGGCGGGGTAGCGCACCCGGACGGGTCGAGCACCTACGGACCAGTTCACTCGACATGCGTGATCCTTCCGGTCGGTTCGAGGGGTCGCATGTCACCGTCGAACGGACCGACGGCGCGGACGGGTGTCCGTCATGGTTGAAGCGTTCCAAGCCCAGTTGCGTGCACGGTACGCCTGCGATCTCTCGCCGCCCAGAGCGCTGGCCTAACCTGGACAGATTCCGGCCGCCGCATCGCTGTGGACACGTCGTCGGCGCTGGCACCAGCTTCGTGAAAGCCGACGCCGGCCGCCCACCGCCTAGTACGCCGATCGCACCGCCGCCGGCCCGTTCCGGCCGATGCCGGAGCGGGCTGCAGCGGTCGTGACAGCCTGTGCCTGCCGGCGATCCAGCAGCCCGTCCTGGCGCCACTGATCAGTCAGATCCCGGACCACTCGGACGAACTGCCCGTGCCCGGCGAACGGCGCCTCGGCCCACACCAGGTCGAGGAACGTGCACCCGTCGCCCAGATGCTCGTTCGGCACGCCGGAGTCCTGGTCGTCGAACACGATCGTGGGGTCGTCGTGCCCACCGGGACAGGCATCGGGAGCGAGCTCGTAGAGCCGCTCGAGGGTCTGCTCGACCGAACCGCCCTCGTCGTCATGTGCGGTGACACGCACCGACACCGCGCCCGAGGAGCGGTCCGACGGCGGATGCTGCAGGCTCACCCGGTAGGTCCCGTCCTCGCGGGGCTCGACCCCGGCAGCCCGCCAGCTTTCGCCGTCGTCGAAGGACACCTGGACGTCCACCGCGGTGATCGCCGCCTCCGCGCCGAGCTGATGGTACGGCTCGACGACGAAGCTGAAGCCATGCTCGGCAACGGTGGTGTTGTCCAGGGCCAGGTTCGACAGGTCGTAGCCGAGGAAGATCATCGAAGCGGGGCTGCAGGTCGAACCGGCTCCGATGCAGCGATAGTCGTCGGTGTCCTCGTCGGCACCGGGGCGCGCCGAGGTGAACTCCCACCTGGTCTCGATGTTCGACCAGCCCGGAATGACGCCGAAGTTCAGGCGTTGACTGATGCCGACGCGCGCCCGGGCGGGTAGATCGACGGTGGGTATCGGCAGCGCGGCGTTACCCAGGCCCGGTATCCCGGAACGCTCCACGTACTCGACCGGGACCTCGTCACCGTCGACGGTGACGTGCAAGTCCTGATAACCCGGCACGACGCCGGTGTAGACCGGCCAGTCCCCTACCGTGAACGCCCCGTCCAGCCCGTTGGTGGTCTGGAAGAACAGGCTGAGCTGATCGGCGTGCCGACACGCCGCACATGCCGGCGGGATCAGGTCGTCGGCGTGATCAGCGACGGCCGTGGGGATCCGGACGACGCCGGGCACGGCCGCCGGCAGGTCCCAGCTCTGCGGCTTCGGCGGCCCGGCCGCGGCGAAGACGTCGAAGTCCATCCACGTCCTGGTAGGACCGAGGTACCAGCGGTTCCAGCTCAGGTCCGGGTCGAGGGGGCCGTAGTAGTCGGTTCGTTCGGCCGGGACGGCGAAGTCGAGCGAGCCGACGAACGAGCCGACGTCGCGCGGGCCGCGAACGTGAGCCGACGTGGAGGCGCGAGCGCCGGTCTCCGCGTGGTATCGGCTGGTGAACTCGACGAAGTCGCCGGCTGCCAAGGTCGTCGCCGGCGAGTCGGGAACGCGGCCGTCGTAGTAGACCTTCGGGTTGTAGGTGTAGGGCGTCTCCGGCGTCCCGGCATAACGCAGCTCAACCGGCCCGCGCTCGGCCAACTCGACGAGTTCGGTGCCTTCCTGCCGGCTGATCGCCAACACCGGCAGCAGGTCGGCCTCGCCGAACGTCAGTTGCTGCGGACCGTCCCAGAACTGCAGTACAGCCAGCGCACCCGCCTGCTGGGCACGAGCGGCGATGGCGCGCAACGTGGCATGCTCGGCGTCGCCGGCACGGGCCAGCACGACGGCGCCGCGGACGTCATGCGCAGCGAAGTCGGCTTCGCCGCCGGCACCGACGAAGATCAGCCGAGCCCGCCCGGAGCCGTCGACCATGGCTTGGTCGGCTCGCCCGAAATACGTCGGGTGCAGCGCCATCGGCGTGGGCTCGGCGACGCTCAGCTCGATGCGCGGATGAATCAGCGTTGGCTGGTAGAAGAGCTCGAAATGGCCGATGTCGACCGGCTCGGTCGGGATCGCGACATGGTTGATCCACGGCACCGAGACGGAGAAGGAGTTGAAGGTGTAGCCGTCCGCGGTCACGCGGTTGAATCCGACCATCTTCATGCCCGCCTCGCTGGGCTGCGGCGTGTCGACCTCGAGCGGCTTCGCCGCGTTGAGGTCGATGGTCAGCTCGGTGTCCGCGGTGACGACGACCTCCGGCAACACGCCGACGACCGAGGTGGGCCGGCCGTGGGCGTCGTAATAGTCCGGAAGGCCCCCGGTGTCGATCATGTACGTCCCGGCCGGCACGTCGAACACGGCCGAGGTGCAATTGTCGGTGGTGGGCACCGCGAGGTAGTACCGGGCGTCCTCCACGTCGTCCAGCACGCCGAGATGACCGGCCAGGCAGTTGTGCCAAGAGTCCTCGGGATACTCCACGTTGACCTGCACGGTGAACGTCTCCGGCTTCATCTGTACGCCCACCGACGTCGTGACGACGGCACCGGCGCCGTCGGTGGCGGTGACATGCCCACCGAACACCCCGACGACGTCGCGTGACTCGGTGAGCCGGACCTGCACGTCAGCGGTTCCATCGGCCGGTACGGTCAGGGACTCGGCACTGAGCTCGAGCAGCCCTGCTGGAGCCGGCTCGCCGTCCTGGCCGGTGGCCGAAAGCGAGAGGTCGAGCGTGGTCGGCGTCGTCGCGAGGTTCCGGTACGTCACGGTGCGCGTGGCCGTGCCCGCGTCGTGTGGCCACTCGCGGGATCCGAAGTCGGCCGCGGTGGTGGCGAAGACCTGCTGATCGACGACGCGAGCGACATCCACTCGCCCGGCGCCCTGCTCGTACGGCGAGTAGCCGGCGTCGTGAGCGGTGCTCGTCAAGGCGGACTTGATCTGTTCCCCGCTCCACTGTGGATGCTGCTGGGCGACGATCGCGGCAGCACCGGCCACATGCGGAGCCGCCATCGACGTTCCTGAAACGGTCGTGTAGTGCTCGCCCACGTGTTTGGCGTTCGGGATGGTCGTCCCGGCCGCCCGGGCGGCGACGATGTCCACGCCCGGCGCGACGATGTCCGGCTTGATCACGGAATCACCGACGCGAGGCCCGCGGCTGGAGAAATTCGCCAGCTGGTCGGCCTTGTCCAGGGCGCCGACGGTCAACGCGGCTTGCGCGGCGCCCGGCGAGCCGATCGTCGAATCACCCGGCCCGTTGTTTCCGGCCGAGATGACGAACAGGGCGCCGGATGCGGCCGACAGCTCGTTCACCGCCAGGCTCGTCGGGTCGGTGCCGTCGGTCGGGTCGGCGCCGATGCTGACGTTCACGATCTGCGCACCCTGGGCGACCGCCCATTCCATCCCGGCGATGAGCGCGGAGCTGGGGCAGTCACCGTTGACGAGGCAGACTTTGCCGACGAGCAGGTCAGCTCCTGGCGCGACACCGGTGTAGCGGCCATCGGAGCCGCCCCCGGTGCCGGCGATGGTGGAGGCCACGTGGGTCCCATGCCCGTGGCCGTCGACGACGTCCTCACCGTCGATGAAGCTCTTGCTTGCCACCACCGCGTCGCGCACGTCGGGATGGTTCGTATCGATACCGCTGTCCAACACGGCGACCGCCACCCCGCTGCCGTCGTACCCCGAAGCCCAGGCCCCCGGAGCACCGATCTGGGCCACACTCTCGTCCAGGACGAGCTTGGCCTTGCGGTCCAGCCAGATCGTGGCCAGGCCAGGCGCCAGCATCGGTTCGTCGTGGCGCGCGCGTGCGACGTCGCCGGCTTGCGCAGGCGAGTCAGATCCGCGGACGCGTCGCCAGAACGACTCGGCTGAGCTCTTGTCGACCGTGAGCGCCACCGCGTCGATGCTGTGCAGGGCCACCGGGTCCGAAGCCGCGGGCAACGTGTCGGCTGCGCGCGCCAACTCGTCCGCCTGCCGGCCCGCCGAGGGCGCATCGCGGTAGCCGACGATGACCGGCAGCCCGTCGGTGTCGGCGTCGGCATAGCCGTGCTCGGCGAGGTACTTCACGTCGAACAGCTCGCGGTCGAGCACGCCGGCGGTGACCAACGGCTGTGCCTGGTCGGGGATGACGTAGACACCCGTGGAGTCGCCGAAGGCGTGCACGCTGCGGGTGCCACTGTCCGGGTCGATGGTCACCGTGGCGTCGAACGACCCGTCGGCCGACGTCCGGTACACGACCTCGTCGCCGGTGATGAGCGTGATCCGGCTCGAGTGAGCTGTGTCGGCAAGCGCTGCCGGGCTGGTCGTCCCGGCAACCACGTGCTGGGGCGATTCACCCGGCGGCGGCGCCGCTGCAGCCGAAGCGGCCGCGAGCAGGAGCGCGCTGCCGACGATGCCGCCCTTGGCGACCGGTCCCACCGCACGTGCTCGCATAGCCCATCCCATCGTTCGACGACCGGACCGCGCCCGCGGAGACGAGGCCGCCCATCGAAGACGCCGCAGCCAGGCGGCGTAGCGGCGAGTATCCGGTGGCTGGATCGTCAGTGAAGCCGACCGGCACAGCGGAAGTCCAGACTTTGTCGTGTCCAGTAGCGGCGCCCGCCTTTTCCGGACATTCTCGACCCGACGAGCAGTGGACGGAGGCGGCATGCTGCAGGAACTCGGGATCAGCGAATTCGAGGAGCAGGTGTACCGGCGGCTACTCGGCGAACCGGAGATGACGGTGCCTGCGCTGGCCGCCGCATTGAGCACGAGCCCGCGCCGGGTGCGAGCGGCCACATCGCGGCTGTGCACGCTCGGACTGGCCACTCGTACCGAGGCCGGCGGCTACGCGCCGGTGAGCCCGGACGCCGCCATCGACGCGCTCATCCACCAGCGCGAGGCCGAGCTCGACCGGGTCCGGGCCGCGAAGCGCGAGTTGCTCGACGAGTTTCGCACCGGCCACCTCAAGCGCCAGCCCTCCGGGCTGCTCGAAGTCGTCAGCGGCCGCGAAGCCATCCATCGGCGATCCGTGGAGGCCCGGCTCGGTGCACGGTACGAAGTGCTCTCGTTCGACCAGCCGCCCTACGCCGCGCCCGAGGACTACGACGAAGTCGCGAACGAACACCCGGTACTCGCCCGCGGGGTCACCTATCACGTCATCTACACCCCGGAGTCGCTGCAGTTGCCCGGGCGGGTCCGGGCGATCACGGAGCTCGGCCGGGCCGGCGAGCAGGCCCGCCTCCTGCCGTCGCTGCCCATCAAACTGCACATCTACGACCGCAGCCTGGCTCTGGTTCCGCTCATCAGCGACCGGCACGCCACCGAGAGCATCGTGCTGATCCGCGAGTCCGGCCTCTTGGACGGGCTGATCGCGCTGTTCGAGGCGCATTGGCGCATCGCGCACCCGGTCACCGAAGCGCCCCGGGAAAGCCCGCTGACCGACGCGGACCGCGATGTGCTGGCCATGCTCAGCGCCGGGCTCACCGATCAGGCGATGGCCCGCCAGCTGCAGGTGAGCGTTCGCACCGTGCGCCGCCGGATCCACCGCGTCCTGGACCTCTTGGACGCCGCAACCCGCTATCAGGCCGGTGTGGCCGCAGCCCGCCGCGACTGGGCTTGACCGTACCGCGCGACGCCGCTGCTCAGCTGTGCCGCAGCGGCATGCCCGGGAACTCGAAACTGGTGATCGACGAGCCCTTGATCGTCGTGGAGTAGGCGTGGTGGTGATAGCGCTCGGGGCGCAACCGCGCCAGGTTCTCCGTCGCCGACGTCCGGGCGCGCTTCACCATGCCCGCGGGGGACGCGAAGGCGGACAGATCGAAGGTGACGGTGCGATCGGCGTCGTCGTAGGACACGTAGACGATCACCAACCGGCGCGTGCGCTCGTCGTAGGCGGCTACCGCGTCGGGATCACCGATGTCCACGAGAGTGAAGCCGGGCCGGATGAAGCGGACGTAGTTGGCGAAGCCGTAGTACTGCTTGGCGACGTAGAACCGCTCCGTGCCGGCCGTGTACGAGGCATGAATCAGTCCCCAGCAGGTGTCGGCGACACTGTTCTCCTCGATCGACTCCACGGCATTCCAGATGGTCCACGTGTCCGGCTGGAGCTGACGCAGATCCTGGTTCAGCCGCCGGGCCAGGTTCAGCGCATTGGTCACGTGCTGTGGCTCGTAGCCCGCGTCGCCCGGCGTACCGTATTCGGCCATCTCGATCGGCAACCCGCGCTCGTGCGCCCACCCGCGCAGGTCGTCGCGCGGGGCGTCGTCGCCGTAGGAGTGCGTGGACACCAAGCCCAGGTAGGCGGCGACGTCGTCGGCGTCGTAGTCGTCGACGGTGTCCAGCGTCCAGCTCGGAGCCCACTCCTCCGGCATGGACAACAGGGTGTCGCCGTCGAGTCCGGCATCAGCCAGTGCCCGCCCGACGGCGGTGAGCACCTCGGCTTGATACGGCCGGGAGTAACCGCAACCCTCCTGTCGGCCCATGGCCTTCCACCACGACGCCGCGGGCTCGTTCAGCGGCGTCAGCGAGTCGATGGTGATGTCCCATCGCCGCCGGAACAGTGTGACGACGTCGACCAGGTAAGCCGCGTAATCGTCGAGATGCTCCGGCAGGAGGTTGTCGCCGCCGTCGGCCGCGCCGGCGGTGCACCCGCTGCGCGTCCACCAGTAGTGCGGGCTGCTGACGAAGCTGCTGACCCGGTCGACTCCGCGGGCGATCGCCTCCTCCAGGACCCACCGTTGCCGGGCGTCCTGGGTGTCGTCCCATTCGCCGGGGCGCTCCGGCCAGAACGACGGGATGGTGGAGCCGAGCCGCATGTGGTCGTGCGAGGGGTTCTCGGTGGCGCCGATGTTGTATCGAGTGGAGTTCAGGCCCAGCCCTCGCCGGGGGTCGAAGAGCAGGTCGACGATCTCGGTGCGCGCGTCGACGTCGGCCCACCCGCCGATGATGTTGGCGCCCCACGACAGGGCGGTTCCCCAACCTTCCATGGTCCGCAGTCGTCGCTGCGGAGACACCCGGATCGGCGCGGTGGCCGCACCGGCCGAAGCGTGGCCCGGCACGCCGAGGGTCAGCAGGCCCGCGCCGACGAGGCCGGTCGTGACGACGGATCGGCGGGACGGGTGTGGCTGAGACGAAGCGGTCACGATGCCTCCACGAGTCGTGCCGGTGGGCCGCGAACCCCGGTGTCGAGCTGGCCGGAGCGGTTCGGGCCGGGACAGGGGCACCTTGGCAAACCCGACCAGCGATCGTCAAGATTTATTCATAAAACATGCTCTTTGCGCGCAGGCACGGTGAACCAGTCGCGCCGCTGCTACTCGCCGTTCGTCAACGCCGTCACGTCACGTTCGGATTGCGACAACAGGTGGAGCATGGCCCGCTGTGCGCCTTCCGGATCGCGAGCCTCGACGGCGTCGAGTACCGCTCGGTGCGCCGACACCGACTCCGCCCAGCTGCCCTGACCGTGGACGAGCAGGTCACGCGCCAACAGTCCGGTCTCGATCACCAGTTCCAGCCGCTGCAGGATCTCGTTGTGAGCAGCATGCAGGAGGGCGCGATGAAACTGCAGATCGGCGGCGACGACGGCGCTCGGATCGGCCGATGTGTCGTCCAGCATCGCTAGCGTCTCCCGCATGGCCTCGAGCTCCTCGGCACTGCGACGTTCGGCCGCCAACCGGGCGCCCGCGGGCTCGACGATGTAACGAACCTCGGCCAGGTTCTGCAGGAACTTCGCGTCGCTGCGCTCGGCGAACTGCCAGCGCAGCAAGTCCGGATCGAGCAGGCTCCACTCGGCCCGAGGCAGCACGTAGGTTCCTCGCTTCGGCCGCGCACTCACCAGGCCTTTGGCCGCCAGGACCCGGAGGGCTTCGCGCAGGACGGTCCGGCTGACGTCGTACTCACGCTCGATGGCCTCGACGTCGAGCGTCTGGCCGGGGGCGAACTCCCCCTTGACGATCCGAATGCCGATGGCGTCGACCGCCATGCCGTGCATGCCACGCCGGGCG
>NZ_DAHVSH010000044.1:0-76328 GCF_027324685.1 Haloactinopolyspora sp. | reverse complement strand
GACGTTCGAGGTTCAGATCGCTGACGACGCTGCTGCTGGTGAGCTGGGTGTCGCGGTGACGTCGGTGGCCGGTGACAACGGTGGCGAGGCCTCGGCTGAGACCGTCATCACCGTCGCCGAGGAAGGCGTCGCGCTCGACGTCACCGCCGACGCACAGGTCGAGGGCGAGCCGGGCGACGTCGTCGAGATCGCGACGAAGGTCGAGCACGTCGGTTCCGAAGACCTCGTGGGCGGCACGGTGGATTTCGAGGTGCCGGAGGGCGCTGAGATCATCGGTGTGGCCGGTCAGGAGCTCGAGGAAGGTACTGAGCGTCCGGCCGAGGGCTGCGCGTTGGCTTCGCCGCAGCATCTGGTGTGTGGCACGCAGGCGACGCTGCCGGCTGGTGCGTCGAACGAGGCGACGTTCGAGGTTCAGATCGCTGACGACGCTGCTGCTGGTGAGCTGGGTGTCGCGGTGACGTCGGTGGCCGGTGACAACGGTGGCGAGGCCTCGGCTGAGACCGTCATCACCGTCGCCGGTACCGACGAGCCCACCGAGGAGCCGACCACGGAGCCCACCGAGGAGCCCACTGAGGAGCCGACGGCGGAGCCCACCGAGGACCCGGACGAGAACGGGGACGAGGCCGGCACGGAGTCCGGTGACGACGACGACCTGCCGGACACCGGTGCGTCCACGTCGGCCCTGCTGGCCGCCGCGGGCCTCCTGCTCGTCGGCGGTGCCGCCGTGGCGCTGCGGGCCCGGAGGTCCTGACCCAGAACGGGCCTGAATGACACGGCCCCTTCCGGCACACCGCCGGGAGGGGCCGTTTCATCTGCTGAGGAGCAACCGGTCAGATCGTCGGGCGCACCCGCAGGATCTTGCGGCGCAGGGTGATGCGGCGGGTGCCGTCGGAGTCCAGTCGCACGCGAGCCAGTTCCCAATGGCCGTACTCCGCACGGTCGGTGAGCAGGCGCCGTGCTGCCCCGCGCGACGTGGTGCTGGGCAGACGGAGATGCCAGAACTCGTACTCGGGAACCGCCGGTGCTGGGCGTTTCGAAGTCATCGGCGCTAACCACTGCATCCGCATATCGTGCCACGCCCACATTGGGTACGGTCTGCGATTGTGACCACCCCCTCGCATGACACCGAACGCCTCCAGAACGCACTCGACGAATTGACCGACGCCCTCGAAGCGCACCTGCAGGCGGCCTTGGCTCGCAGCGGCGAATCCGACACCGCCGTACAAGCGGCGTACACGGCGCTGCGCCATGCGGCTGAGCGCTACGACGACCTGCTGTTCGACCTGTGCGACGAAGTGACTCCCTGGGAGTTCCCCGAGGGGCCCCGTACCGACCTCGAATACGAGGACCCCGACACCTCGCCCGGCCTGGTCGGCGTGCTCGTGCGCCGTGACTACCAGATCAGCGACATCGACGGGCTGCTCGGAGCCGGCCGGGAGGCTTACGGAGAGCTCTACCCGGGTGACCCGCTGGAGTCCGCGGTCGCCGACGTCTCACACCCGGGACGCGCCCTGTACCAGATGCTGCACGCCTACGGCGTGGACGGCCTGGACGAGCGGGCCGAGGACGCCGGGCTCCGCCCACGGGGCGGGACGGTCTGGGTGCAGGCGTTGGCCGCCGGAGACGAGCAGACGTTGACCGACGACCCGTTCCAGGTGGCCGACGAAGATCTGCTGGTCTACCGCGTCGACGAGGTCATCCGAGGCGACGAGCAGGACTGAGGCCGGCTGCGTCAGCCGGCCTCGGGGTAGCCGGTGGCAATCGCCGACACCTCGTCCAGCGCGGCGCGGATCTCCGCCGGCAGGACGAGGTCGCCGGCGGCCAGGACGTCACGCAGTTGAGCCGCGGTGCGTGCCCCGGCGACCGCCGATGCGACCCCCGGCTGGTCGCGTACCCAGGCCAGGGCCACCTCGAGCGGTAGCGTCCCCAACCCGTCGGCCGCGGTGCACACGGCCTCGACGATGTGGCGGGACCGGTCGTCGAGGTACGGCTCGACGAACGACACGAGATGGCTCGAGGCAGCGCGCGAATCGGCCGGGGTCCCGCCGCGGTACTTCCCGGTCAGGACACCGCGTCCCAGCGGGGACCACGCCAGCACGCCCAGCCCGAAGCGCTGGGCGGCGGGCAGGGCTTCGCGTTCGATGCCGCGCTGCAGCAATGAGTACTCGACCTGGGTCGAGCACAGTGGAATCCGGCCGGGGGCGGCGCGCTGATGGACCGCTGCCGCCGCCGTCTGCCACCCGGAGTAGTTCGACACCCCCACGTACCGGGCTCGTCCGGACGCCACCGCGATGTCGAGCGCGCCCAGGGTCTCGTCCATCGGCGCGTCGTCGCTCCACGCCTGGACTTGCCACAAGTCGACGTAGTCGAGATCGAGGCGGTCCAGCGAGTCGTCGAGCTGGTCGAGCAAGCTCTTGCGCGAGACGTCGACAGAACGACCGTCGCCGGGATACGAACCGCCGGCCTTGGTGGCGATCACGAGGTCGGAGCGAGGCACACACGAGTCGAGCAGCGCACCGACGAGCCGCTCGCTTTCCCCGCCGCCGTACGACGCCGCCGTGTCCAGCAACGTACCGCCGGCGTCGGCGAAGGCTTCGAGTTGTTCGCGGGCCTCGTGCTGATCGGTGTCGCGTCCCCAGGTCATGGTCCCGAGCGCGAGGCTTGACACCCGTAGGCCACTGTCACCGAGTCGTCGCTGTTCCACGCGGGTGAGGCTACCTGGTGGGGACGGCGCGGGGCGCCAAGACGCTGCCGGTAGAGTCCGCCGAGGCGCAAGCAGTACGACGAAAGGTGCGGGGCGAATGCGGCTGGGGCTCAACCTGGGTTACCTGAGCGGGCCTGATGTTCGCGACCAGATCGCACTCGCACAGGAAGCCGAACGTCTCGGCTACTCGGTGGTCTGGGCTGCTGAGGCCTACGGCTCCGACGCGCCGACATTGCTGGCGTGGATCGCTGCGCAGACCGAACGGATCGACGTCGGCAGCGCGGTCATGCAGATACCGGCCCGCACGCCTGCAGCCACCGCGATGACGGCGGTGACGCTGGACGCCGTGTCGGGTGGGCGGTTCCGGCTCGGTCTCGGCGTGTCCGGTCCGCAGGTGTCCGAAGGCTGGCACGGCGTGCGTTTCGAGCGGCCGCTGCAGCGCACCCGTGAGTACGTCGACATCGTCGAACGTGCGCTGCGGCAGGAGAAGGTGGCCTATCAGGGCGAGCACTTCACGCTGCCGCTGCCGGACGGCCCCGGCAAGGCGCTGCGGCTGATGATGCGTCCGGTGCGCGAGCGGATCCCGATCTACCTCGCCTCGATCGGCCCGAAGAACCTCGAGCTGACCGGCCAGATCGCCGACGGATGGCTCAGCGTCTTCTTCGCTCCCGAGCACGCCGCGGAGTCCATGGAGCCCATCCGGGCCGGGCGCGAACAGGACGGGCGCTCCATGGACGGATTCGACGTCGTCACGACAGTGCCGCTGGTCATCGGGGACGACGTCGCAGCGTGCGCCGACGAGGTGCGCGCCTACACCGCCTTGTACATCGGTGGGATGGGCAGCCGGGAGCAGAATTTCTACAACCGGCTGGCGGTGCGGATGGGTTTCGAGCAGGCGGCCACGGAGGTGCAGGACCTGTTCCTGAACCGCGAGTACCGGGCTGCCGCCGCGGCGGTGCCGCAGGAGTTCATCGACCGCACCGCCCTCATCGGCCCGCCGGAGCGGATCCGGGAGCGACTGCCCGCCTACGCTGAGGCCGGCGTCACGACCTTGACGGTCGCGTTCACCGGCGGGGCAGAGACCCTGCAGACTCGTCTAGCCCGACTGCGCGACCTCGCCGAGGCCGTCGACGCAGCCGGGCTGGCGGAGTGAGAAGGCGAGCGTGAGCGGAGGAATGGAGTGGTTCCAGGCCGCCGTGCTCGGCGTGCTGCAGGGCCTGACCGAGTTCTTGCCGATCTCGTCCAGCGCGCACCTGCGGATCTTCCCGGAGCTCTTCGGCTGGGAGGACCCGGGCGCGGCCTTCACCGCAGTGAGCCAGATCGGCACCGAAACGGCCATCATTCTCTATTTCGCTCGTGACATCGGGCGGATCATCGACGCGTGGTTCCGGTCGTTGTTCGCGCGACGGTCACGGGGTGGCGCATCGGCTCGCCGCGGGCGGCGCCGGCGGGGCTACGACCCGACCGATGCGCGGATGGGCTGGTTCGTGATCGTCGGCACGCTGCCGATCGTGGCCGCCGGGTTGGCGCTCAAGGACGTCATCGAGAACGACTTCCGGTCGCTGTGGATCATCGGGACCACGCTCGTCGCGCTGGGGATCATCCTCGGCATCGCCGACCGAGTGGGGCGCAAGGAGCGCGGCGCGGCAGACCTGCGCATGCGCGACGCCGTGGCCATCGGTGCCGCACAAGCGCTCGCCCTGGTGCCCGGGGTGTCGCGGTCCGGAGCGTCCATCACGATGGGGTTGTTCCTCGGGCTCGACCGCCCCACGGCCGCTCGATTCGCGTTCCTGCTGGCGATCCCGGCCGTGCTGGGTTCAGGCATCTACGAGTGGCCGAGCGCGATGGAGGAGGGCTCGGTGTACGGCACCGGGCCGACCATCATGGCCACGGTCATCGCGTTCCTCGTGGCGCTGGGTGTCATCGCGTGGCTGTTCCGATGGATCGAACGGCGCACGTTCGCGCCGTTCATCGTGTACCGCATCGTGTTGGGTTCGTTCACCCTGATCATGCTCATGACCGGGACGTGGTCCGCGTTGTGAGGCGGGCGGCTCAGCCCGGAGCCGGCGCGTCGGCGACCCACGGCCACGGGTCGGTGTGGTTGCCGTCGAGGCGGACCTCGAAGTGCAGGTGCGGCCCGGTGGAGTAGCCGGTGGAACCGATGGTTCCGATGACCTGGCCCTTCTCGACCTTCTGTCCGACGGCGACGGCGAGGTCGCGCTGGTGGGCGTACATCGTCGTCAGGCGTTGGCCGTTCCAGAGCCCGTGGTCGACGATGACCATGTTGCCGTAGGCGGTGTTCCACGTCGCCTCGACGACGGTGCCGGAGTCGGCGGCGTACACCGCTCCGTCACCTCGCCCGAAGTCGAGGCCGGTGTGGAGCTTGACGTAACCGAGGATGGGGTGCAGCCGCGGCCCGTACTCCGACGTGGTCGAGCCGGTACCCGGCCGGAGGAACGTGCCGGTGCCGTAACCGGGCCCGTAGTCCAGTCCGGCCAGCCGGGCGCCGATCGCGGTGGACTCGTTCAGCAGCGCCATGTATCGGCTGTAGTCCTCGAGACGTGCCTGCTCGGCCGCGTCGAGGGCGGAGGCGACCAATGCCGACTTCTCGTCGAGTACGCCTCGAGCCGCTTCGGCGGCTTGCTCGGCGGCTTCCTTGTCCTGGCGGGCGGTGGCGGCCTGCTCGGCGCGTCGGGCCAGTGTGACGCGTTGACCTGTCAGCCGGGCGTAGGCGTTGCGCAATTCGGCTTCGTCGACGGCCATGCGACCCAGGGTGGAATCGCCGGTGCGCAGCAGGGTGCGCATGCCGACGTAACGGGTGGTCAGCTCGGCCGGAGTCTCCGCGGCGAGCACGACACCCAGCGCCGCCAGGTTGGTGCCCTTGTACGCCTCACGGGCCACCAAGCCCAGCGTGTCGCGGGTGGATTCGGTGCGGCGCACCAGGTCCGCGATCTGCCGTTCGGTCCGCGCCGCCGACTCCTCGGCGACCTTGAGGCGTCGCTGCGCCTCGTCAGCTTCACGCCGGGCGGCATCGGCGGCTGAGCGGGCCAGCGCGTAGGAGACCTGAGCCGTGTCCACGTCGGCCATGACTTCGGCGAGCAGGCGGCGCGCCTCGGCGACGGCTACGGTCTGAGCGCCGGCGATGGCCTGCTGGTAGGCCGTGTCGGGGTCGGACGGTACGTCGTCGGGCACGAGGGTGTCGGGCGGCTGCTCGGGCGGCTTGTCCGTCGGCTTGTCGGGCGTGGTGGTCGGCGTCGGTGTTCCGGTCGGCTTCTTCGTCGGCTTCGGTGTCTTGGTCGGTGTCGGTGTCTTCGGCGGTGTCGGTGTCTTCGTCGGCGGGGGTGTTTTCGTCGGTGACGGAGATTTCGTCGGCGTGGGTGTGTCGGTAGAAGTAGGCGTGTCGGTGGGAGTTTGCGCCGTCTCAGTGGGGGTGGGCGACCCCGATGGCGACACCGACGGCGTAGGTGGTGTGGGTGGCGGCGTGGGGGACATCCCGAAGGCCGGGGAGACCGCGACGCCGGCGCCCAGACCCATAGCGGCAAGCACACTCGCGAATCGGCGATGAACAAACCGCATCGGCGTTGGTCCCCCTCCGCTTGGGTTGAACGATCACAGCTTGACATATGCGCGGGGCCTTTGGAGGGTCGTATGCTGTGAGGCCATGCCTACGGTCGTGCTGGTCCGCCATGGACGTACGGCGGCCAACGCCGCTGAGACCCTGGCCGGGCGGACCCCCGGCGTCGATCTGGACGACACCGGTGTGGCCCAGGCCGAAGCTCTCGCGCGGCGCCTGGACGGTGTCCGTCCGGCCGCGATCGTCAGTAGCCCACTCGAGCGCTGTGTCCGTACGGCGCAGTTGTTGGCCGGCGACTCCGGCACCGTCGCCGTGGACGAGAACCTGACCGAGTGCGACTACGGCAGGTGGACGGGCCGACCACTGGCGGAGCTGCGGCGCGAGAAGTTGTGGAGAGTCGTGCAGGAGCACCCTTCTGGCGCGGTGTTCCCCGGTGGTGAGTCGTTACGAGCCGTGCAGGCCCGCGCCGTCGCCACGATCCGCGAGCATGACGCGCGCATCGCCGCCGAGGCCGGCCACTCGGCGGTCTGGTTCGCGGTGTCCCATGGCGACGTCATCAAGTCTGTCGTGGCTGACGCGTTGGGCATGCATCTGGATCACTTCCAGCGCCTGGCCGTCGACCCGTGTTCACTGACGGCCATCTCGTACACCGAGCGTCGGCCCTTCGTCCTGCGGCTCAACGATGTCGGAGGCGACGTGGGCTTTCTACGGATCACCCGGCGCCGCAGCCGGAAAACGGCGAGCAGCGACGGCGTCGTCGGTGGTGGCCGTGGCGTCGGTGCGAGATAAAGTCATCCCGTGGCAGCGCAGGTGTACAAATTCGACTCGCCCGACCGCTTCGTCGCCGGAACGGTCGGACGTCCCGGCGAGCGTTCGTTCTTCCTCCAGGTCCGCGACGCCACTCGGCTGATCAGCGTGCTGTTGGAGAAGGAGCAGGTGGCTGTGCTCGCCGAGCGCGTCGACACCATGCTCGACGAACTGCTCCGGCGTTCCGGCGGCACCGCGCCCGTGCCGACGGTCGCGCCGCCCGATGCCGACGATCTCGATCCGCTCGAGCAGCCGATCGTGGAGGAGTTCCGAGTCGGTGCCATGACGCTGTCCTGGGACAGTGAAGATGAGCGGGTCGTCGTGGCCGCCTACGCCGTCAGCGACGAGGAGACCGAACCGCCGGACGACCCCGACGAATCCGACCGCGACGTCATCGTCGTGCGGCTGACCGGGCACGAGGCGCGGGCGTTCGTGAAACGAGCACAGGCCTTGGTGGCCGCCGGACGTCCGCCGTGTCCGCTGTGCAGCCTCCCACTCGACGCCGAAGGGCACATCTGCCCCCGGCAGAACGGTTACCGGCGGCGGAGCTGACCTCCTCGTGGACACGCTGAGCCTGCTGCGAGAAGGCGAGTTGAGCATCGAGGGCAGGCTGACGGTCGCTTCGAACCTGACCCTGCGCGGGCACGTCACGCACGGCGATCGCACCGTGCGGTGTGTCTACAAGCCGATCAGCGGCGAACGGCCCTTGTGGGACTTCCCGACCGGCACGCTGGCCCGGCGTGAGGTCGCCGCGTACGAACTCGCCGAAGCTGCCGGCTGGCGACACGTGCCGCCGACCGTGCTGCGCGAGCAGGGCCCGTTCGGTCCGGGCATGTGCCAGCAGTGGATCGACGCGCCCGACGGAGCCGTGAGCTGGGTCGACGTCGTCGCCCCGGCGGAGGTCGAGCCGGGATGGCACGTCGTCCTCGAAGCCATGGACGACTCCGGCGCCCCGGTGGTCCTCGTCCACGCCGACACACCTGACCTGCGCCGACTCGCCTTGTTCGACGTCGTCGTCAACAATGCCGACCGCAAGGGCGGACACGTCCTGGCGGCCCCGGCCGCCGTCGGTCGCACCGCGATCTTCGGCGTCGATCACGGGGTGTGCTTTCACCCGGATCCGAAGCTGCGCACCGTGCTGTGGGGGTGGTCCGGCGAGGCGATCACCGCGTCCGAACGCGCCGAACTGGTCTCCTTGCGCGAAGCCCTCGGACGTGATCTCGGCCACACCTTGAACACGCTGCTCAGCGGCGCTGAGGTGGCGGCGACCTCGGCGCGGATCGATGAATTGCTCACCGTGGGCAGATTTCCCCATCCCACCGGCCGGATGCCCGTTCCATGGCCGGTGTTCTGAGCACCTAGGCTTTCGGCATGCGTGCATGGCCAGCCCCCGACCTGCCCGACCTCCCCGGCCGTGGTCTGCCGGTCCGGCTGCACGACACCTCGTCGGGCAGTACCCGGGTCGCGGCCGCCGGCCCCACAGCGTCGATGTACGTGTGCGGTATCACGCCGTACGACGCAACCCACCTGGGTCACGCCGCCACCTACATCGCCTTCGACGTGCTCAATCGCGCCTGGCACGATGCCGGGTTCGCGGTCGCCTACGTCCAGAACGTCACCGACGTCGACGACCCGCTGCTCGAGCGCGCCATCGAGACCGGGCAGAACTGGCGCGATCTCGCCGACCAGCAGACGCAGCTGTTCACCGACGACATGGCGTGGCTGCGGGTGATACCGCCGCAGCACTTCGTCGGCGCCGTCGAGTCCATCCCGGTGATCATCGAGCTGATTCAGCGATTGCAAGCCGCCGGGGCGATCTACGACGTCGACGGCGACCTCTACTTCTCGGTTCGTTCCGACCCGAAGTTCGGCCAGGTGGCCGGGCTCGATCCCGCCACCATGCGGGACCTGTTCGCCGAGCGCGGCGGCGACCCGCACCGACCCGGCAAGAAGGACGAGCTCGACTGCCTGGTCTGGCAGCGTGCGCGGCCGGGGGAGCCGTCCTGGGACAGCCCGTTCGGCCCGGGGCGTCCAGGCTGGCACGTGGAGTGTACGGCGATCGCATTGCAGCACCTCGGCATGCCGTTCGACGTGCAAGGCGGCGGCAACGACCTTGCTTTCCCGCATCACGAGATGTCCGCGGCCCACGGACAGGTCGGGGAGGAGCGCTGGCCGTTCGCGCACGTCTACGCGCACGCCGGCATGGTCGGCCTGAACGGCGAGAAGATGTCCAAGTCGCTCGGCAACCTGGTGTTCGCCTCGGAGCTGCGCCGCAACGGGCACCACCCGGCGGCTGTGCGGCTGGCGTTGCTCAGCGGGCACTACCGAGCCGACCGCGAGTGGACCGACGACCTCCTGGAGCAGGCGTCCGCCCGGCTCGACCGCTGGCGTGAGGTGGCACGGTCGTCAGCGGCGCCGGATGCCGTGCAGCTGCTGTCCGACGTGCGCGGCCACATCGCCGACGACCTCGACACGCCGGGCGCGATCGCCACCATCGACCGGTGGGTGGACAGCGCCGCCGGCGCCGGCCAGCCGATGGATCCGTCAGCTCCGGCACTCTTCAGCGACCTCGTCGACGCCCTCCTCGGCCTTTCCCTTGAATGATCATGTTCACTTGGCAATTCCCTGCTCCACCACCCATACACGCCTGGTGATGCGTCACAACGCCTCGTGATGCCCAGCGGCTGGCCGCCTCGTCCACAGGCATGCCCCAAGCCGCAAGTTGTCCACAGATCGGCGAGCGCCCCTCGCGCCATGCGACCGCACTCGGCCACCGTCGGCTGCCATGGACGAAATGCTGCAGACCCTGGCTGCGACTCAGGGCCATGTCATCTTGCGACCCCAAGCGCTCGACGCCGGATATCTCGATCACGAAATCGCTCGGCTGCGTGAACGTGGCGAATGGATCACCGTCCGTCGCGGCGCCTACATGCAACGATGCGTGTGGGACACCCTCGACGACGTCGGCCGGCACCGTGCCCGCGCCCACGCCGTCCTCCGTCAGCTCGATGAGCCGGCCGTCGCCAGTCACGTGACCGCCGCCGTCCTCAGCGGGCTGGACGTGTGGGACGTCGACCTCACGACGGTGCACGTGACGCGGGCCGACCTGCATGCGCCGCGGCGCGAAGCCGGCGTGCACCACCACGTCGGGCCGCTGCCGGACTCAGAGGTCACCGAATACGCCGGCGGCATCGTCGCCACGTCAGACGCGCGCACCGTCATCGATGTCGCCCGTACGGTGCCGTTCGAGTCCGGCGTCGTCACGGCCGACTCAGCGCTCGCGCGGCCACACGTGAAACCCGAGGCCCTGCTCGAGATGTTGGACGAGATGCGGACGTGGCAAGGCGCCCGCACGGCCGGGCGTGTCGTGGCCTTTGCCGACGGACGCGCGGAGAGCGTCGGTGAGTCCCGGCACCGGGTGCAGTTGTGGCGAATCGGGCTCCCGGCGCCGCAGCTGCAGGTCGTCGTCCAGGGGCTGGACGGCAGCGAGGACCGGGTCGACTTCTACTTCGACGATTTCGCCACGGTCGGGGAGTTCGACGGACGGGAGAAATACGGGCGGCTGCTTCGCCCCGGCGAAAGCGCAGGCGATGCGATCTGGCGCGAGAAACGGCGAGAGGATCGGTTGCGCGAGCGCGGGATGCAGGTCGTGCGGCCGGTCTGGGCGGACCTGTATCGCGACGACGTCGTGGCGCAGCGCTATCGCCGGGCGTTCGCGTTGGCGCGGCGACGGCGCTACGTCTGAGCGGTCATCGGCACCACGAGGCGTTGTGGCGCATCACCAGGCGTGTATGGGTGGTGGGGCAGGGAATTGCCAAGTGAACATGATCATTCGACAACAGTGGGGTCAGCGGTCGCGGCGGCGTAGGTAGCGCTCGAACTCGCGGGCGATGTGCTCGCCGGAGGCTTCAGGCAGGTCGACGGTGTCGCGGGCCTCTTCGAGACGGCGTACGTACTCGGCAACGTCGGCGTCTTCCTCGGCCAGTTCGTCGACGCCGTGTTGCCACGCTTCTGCCTGCTCGACCAGGTCGTCGAGGCTGATCGACAGCTGTAGGTAGTCCTCGACATGCTGGAGCAGCACCAACGTGGCCTTCGGGCAGGGCGACTGCGCGACGTAGTGGGGTACTGCCGCCCACAGGGACAGCGCGTCGTAGCCGCCGGCGGTGGCGGCGTCCTGGAAGACGCCGACGATACCGGTGGGGCCTTCGTAGTTCGACGGCTCCAGGCCCAGACGGGCGGCCTTTTCGGGGTCGCTGGAGGCCGATGTGACCGGGACCGGACGGGTATGCGGGACATCGGCGAGTAGAGCGCCCAGCGTCACGATCTGTCGCACACCCAGCTCGCCGGCTGCGGCGAGCAGTTCGGCACAGAACGAGCGCCAGCGCAGATTCGGCTCGATGCCGCGCAAGAGAACGAGATCACGCCCGGCGTCGGCTTCGCGGACGACCGACAGCCGCGTAGTGGGCCACTCGATCTCGCGTGCCCCGGAGTCATCCAGACTCACCAACGGCCGGTTGACCTGGAAGTCGTAGTACTCGTCCGGGTCGAGGCCGCCGATCGGGGTGGCGTTCCACTGCTGCTCGAGGTACTCGACGCCGGCCGTGGCCGACTCGCCTGCGTCGTTCCAACCCTCGAAAGCCGCGATGAGTACGGGATCGCGCAGCCGTGGCGCGCTGTCGAGCTCCATCACACTCGTCTCCCTGGGTGGCGATCATCCGCGTCCGTCGGACCCCGTCGTCCTGGGGCCCACCCTACGGCCATCGGCGGGCGAGGGCGCGGTCAGCGGGTCGCGATCGGACGGACGCGGAGATCACCATCAGGTCACGAGCGCGGGAGCTGCCTCATTCGGACTGTTCAGCCAGCGCGAACTGGACCGAACCGTCCGCGTCGACGGCGGCGTCGAGTGCCTTGTCGTCCAACATGACGGCGGCTTCGGCGTCGAGGAACAGCCGCACACCGGAGTCGTCGAGGACCTGGTCGCCCGCTTCGGGTTCGGGGGACAGGTTGAGGTTGAGCGCGCCGTCCTCGTTCGAGGCGATGCGCAACCCGGTCCCAGCCGGCATGTCCTGCTGCCCGGTGATGTTGCGGATGACCGCAGCGGCGTTCTCGGTCAACGTGAGCATGGTGAATGACCTCTCAAGAAAAGGGGGAGTCTCGAATGCGGACTCGGACTGACAGTGCGGGGTCATGCGAAGACCCGACGAGCACGTCTTGTCGGCGGTTGAAATCCTCTCCCGGCGGCTGGGCCGGTCGACTGCCGTTCGCCATTCCCACGCTTCCCGCCGTGTGGCCATCCGTCAAGCGGGATGGCCGAATCATTTCCCGGGCGACTGGGCGGGCGCGGACGAGTCGGTCAAACCGGCGGCGAGGACTTCGGCCAGGTGAACCGCCCGGCGGCCGCTGCCCTGCCGGATCTGGGTCCGGCAGCTGAATCCGTCGGCGACGATCAACGTCTGGTGAGCGGCTGAGCGGACCGCCGGCAGCAACGCTTGCTCGGCGATGGCCTGAGAGATCTGGAAGTGACCCTGCTCGAAGCCGAAATTGCCGGCCAGCCCGCAACAACCGGCGCCGGTGCGGGTGGACTGCACCCCGGCGGCGGCAAGCAGGGCGTCTTCGGCGTCGTACCCCAACGTGGCGTGCTGATGGCAATGGACCTGTGTCAGCGCGGTGCGTTCGCTGTGCGGCGGCGACCAGTCCGGCGCGTGCTCGGTCAGGAACCCGGCCAGCGTCTGGCTGCGCGCGGCGAGCTGTTCGGCGCGTGGATCGTCGGGCAGGAGATCCGGCATCTCGTTGCGCAGGGTGGACAGGCAACTGGGCTCGAGCCCGATCACCGGAGCGCCGGCGGCGAGCGCGGGTTCGACGGCGCGCAGCGTGCGCTGCATGACCCGTTTGGCCACCCCCAACTGACCGGTCGACACCCACGTCAGCCCGCAGCACACCGGGCCGCGGGGCAGGCGTGGGTCGAAGCCGGCCGCACGCAGGACCGCGACGGCCGCCCGGCCGATCTCGGGGGCGAACCGGTCGGTGAACGTGTCCGGCCACAACAGCACCTGTGGCCCGCTGGTTCGGCCCGCACGACGGCGGAACCAGCGCGTGAACGTCTCTGGCGCGAGCTCGGGGAGGTCTCGCTCGGCGGCGATTCCGCCGATGCGCTTGGCCAGGCGGGACAGCACCGGTGAGCGCATCGCCGCATTGGCCGGCCCGGCCGCCAGCGAGCCCAGCCGCAGCCACAGCGGCAGCCAACCCATCGAGTAGTGCGCGGCCGGTCGCAGCCGACCGCGGTAGTGGTGGTACAGGAACTCCGCCTTGTAGGTGGCCATGTCGACGTCGACCGGGCAGTCGCTCAGACACCCCTTGCACGACAAGCACAGATCGAGTGCGTCGCGGACTTCGGTGGAGCGCCAGCCGTCAGTGATGACCTCACCGGCGAGCATCTCGTGCAGCAGGTGCGCGCGGCCGCGGGTGGAGTGCTCTTCCTGCCCGGTGACCTGGAAGCTCGGGCACATGACGGCGCCCGCAGCGGTACCGGCGGCCCCGGCGCGATTGCGGCATTTCCCGACGCCGACACACCGGCGCACCGCCTGCGCGAAGTCGCCGTCGTCATGCGGGTACGAAAAGATCGTGGCCGGAACCTCCGTGCGCACCGCGGCGAATCGCAGGTCGGTGTCCAACGGCCGGGGCCGGACGATGACGCCGGGATTGAGCCGGAATTGCGGATCCCAGATCCGCTTGAACCGATCGAACAGCCGCATCACCTCCGGGGAGTACATGCGCGGCAGCAACTCCGATCGGGCCTGGCCGTCCCCGTGCTCGCCGGACAGCGACCCGCCATGCTGGGCGACCAGGTCGGCGGCTTCGGTCATGAAGCGGCGATAGGCGGCGACACCGTCGTCGGTGATCAGGTCGAAGTCGATCCGGATGTGCAAGCAACCTTCGCCGAAGTGCCCGTAGGGGATGCCGTGCAGACCGTGCGATCTCAGCAGGGAGCGGAACTCACGCAGGTAAGCGCCCAGCCGATCAGGGGGTACGGCCGCGTCCTCCCAGCCGGGCCAGGCCTCGGAACCGTCGGCCATTCGCGTCGCCGTTCCCGAGCCTTCCTCTCGCAGCCGCCACAAGGCGCGCTGCTCGACCGGGTCGGTGAGGACCCGGTGCGAGGCCGGTGAGCACTCCGCTGCGATCCGGGCGGCCTGTTCGGTCGCATGCCCGATGTCTGCACCGGCGACCTCGACGAACAGCCAGGCCCCGCCCTTCGGCAGCTCCGGTCGTCGTCCTCGACCGCCGCGTTTGGCGTCGCGGATGGCGACCAGGCGTTCGTCCATACCCTCCACGGTCAGCGGATGATGGGGGAGGACGGCGGGGACGGCGTCGGCCGCGGCGACGTCGTCGGGAAAGCCGAGGACCAGCAGGACCCGCGCGGCGGGCACCTCGACCAGGCGCACGGTCGCGCCGAGCACGACCGCACAGGTGCCTTCGGAACCGACCAGCGCCCGGGCGACATGGTGACCGTTCTCGGGCAGCAGTCGGTCGAGGCCGTACCCGGAGACCTGCCGGGGGATCCGGCCGAGCTCCCGGCGGATCACCGCGAGGTCGCCGTTCACCAGATCGCGAAGCGCAGCGTGTATCTGGCCCGCGCGCCCGGGCAGTGCGGCTCGCCGGTCGAGCTCCGGACCGGGCGCCGCCCCGACGGTCAGGCAGGTGCCGTCGCTGAGGACGACGTCGAGTTCCTCGACGTTGTCCGCGGTGGTTCCCCAGGCCACCGAGTGCGAGCCGCAGGAGTTGTTGCCGATCATGCCGCCCAGGGTGCAGCGGCTGTGGGTGGAGGGATCCGGGCCGAAGGTCAAGCCGTGGGGCGCCGCAGCGGCTCGCAGGTCGTCGAGGATGACGCCGGGCTGCACCCGGGCGGTCCGGGTCGCCGGGTCGACCTCGACGATCCGGTCGAGCTCGGTGAGGTCGAGCATCAGGCCCCCGCCGCACGCGTTGCCGGCCAGACTCGTCCCGCCGCCGCGTGCGACGACGTCGACGCCGAGCTCATGGGCGGCCTGCAGCGCATCGACCACCTCGCCGGGGGCGCGCACGACGGCTACGGCACCGGGCACGCGGCGATGGTTCGAGGCATCCATCGTGTACAGCGCCCGAGTGGCGGGATCGTCGTGCACCTGGATCGCCGTTGTGCTGCGCAACTGCTCGACCAGGGCACGCACGGCGCCGGCCGAAGCCTCGGTGGTCGCGTCCTGCGCGGTGGCGTTCCTCATGGGGTCATGGCTATCACGATCACGCATGCGACCATGGAGTACGTGACTGCTCAATTGCCTGCCGCGGTGCTCTGGGACATGGACGGCACCATGGTCGACACCGAACCGCTGTGGATCGATGCCGAGAAGGCGCTCGTGGAACGACACGGAGGGACGTGGACCGAAGCCGACAGCCTGTCGCTGGTCGGCAGTGATCTCCTGGCGGCCGGGGCGTACATCCGCGAGCGCGGCGGATTGTCGATGACGCCGGAGCAGGTGGTCGACCATCTGCTCGGTGAGGTGCTGCTCGGCGTGGACGAAGACCTGACGTGGCAGCCGGGGGTGCGAGAACTGCTGGCCGAACTGAATCATCTCGGCGTGCCCTGCGCGCTGGTCACCATGTCGTATCGGGTGCTCGCCGAGGCCGTCATCGCCCAACTGCCATCGAACACGTTCACCGCGGTGCTGACCGGCGACGAAGTCGCGCACGGCAAGCCGCACCCGGAGCCCTACCTGGCCGCGGCGGCCCAGCTCGGCGTCGATCCGGAAAGTTGCGTGGTCATCGAGGATTCACCGACCGGCGCGGCCTCCGGGCTGGCCGCCGGCGCGCGCGTGGTGTCGGTGCCCAACGCCGTGGCGCCGCGCCCGGAGCCAGGCATGGTGGTCATCGATTCGCTCGGCGGGGTGGCCGCAGCTGATCTGCTGGCCTTGTTCGACGAGCGGCGCGAGACACTTGTGCGCATATCGGAATGAACTGTTGCTGAATCGCGATGTCTTTCTGACGCCTCAGTGACTCTGGGTAGAGGCGTGAGGCAGTACTGTCACACTCCACGGGTCGGATCACCGCCCGGCAGTCGAACTTGTGAGGTGTGAGATGCGTGGCACTGGCCTGAAGCGCAGGCTGATCGCCGGAGCGATCGCCGGTGGGCTGGTCCTGACTGTGGCGGCGTGCGGCGGCGACGACGACAGCGGCAGCGGCGCATCCGGTGATGGCGGAACCCTCGTGTTCGGCGCATCGGCTGACCCGGTGATCCTCGACGGCGCCTTGATCAGCGACGGCGAGTCCGCCCGGCCCATCCAGCAGATCTACGAAGGACTGGTCGGCACCGAGGAGGGCGGCACCGAACTGGTCCCCGAGCTCGCCGAGTCGTGGGAGCCCAGCGACGACGGACTGCAGTGGACCTTCACCCTGCGTGACGACGTCACCTTCCACGACGGCGAGCCGTTCAACGCCGAGGCTGTGTGCTTCAACTTCGACCGCTGGTACAACTTCAGCGGCATCATGCAGAGCCCGTCGGTGAGCTACTACTGGAACGCAGTCATGGGCGGGTTCGCGAACAACGAGGGCCCGGAACAAGGCGAGAGCATGTATGCCTCGTGCGAAGCCACTGACGAGTTCACCGCCACCGTCACCCTGACGCGGCCGTCCTCCACGTTCATCTCCGCCTTGGCCATGCCCGCGTTCTCCATGGCCAGCCCCAAGGCGCTGGAGGAGTACGAAGCCGACGCCGTCAGCGGGACCGGCGAGTCCCCGTCCTTCGACGGCACGTTCGGTTACGAGCACCCGGTGGGGACCGGCCCGTTCATGCTGGCCGACCCCTCCGACTGGGAGCGGGGCAGCCAGCTCACGCTGACCCGCAACGACGACTACTGGGGTGAGCCGGCCAAGCTCGAGCGGCTGATCTTCACCGTCATCCCGGACGGGCCCGCTCGGCGCCAGGCGCTCGAGGCCGGCGACATCGACGGCTACGACCTGGTCGCGCCCGCCGACCTCGGTGCCCTCGAGCAGGCCGGGTTCCAGATCCTGTACCGCCCGGCGTTCAACGTCGCTTACGTGGGCTTCCAGCAGAACACCCCGCCATTGGACAATCTGAAGATCCGGCAGGCCATCGCGCACGCGATCAACCGCGAGAACCTCGTCAGGACGAACTATCCCGAGGGCTCGCAGGTGGCCACGCAGTTCATGCCGCCGGAGCTGTTCGGCTACGCCGAGGACGTGCCGACGTACGAGTACGACCCGGAGCTGGCGAAACAACTCATCGCCGAATCCGGTGAGACCAACCTCGACATCGAGTTCTGGTACCCGACGGACGTCTCGCGTCCGTACATGCCGAACGCAGAGGCGAACTGGGAACTCATCCGGACCGATCTGGAAGCGGTCGGGTTCACCATCACGCCGAAGCGCGCGCCGTGGGACCCGGACTACCTCAACACCTACCAGACCGGCAACACGCCGATGTACCTGATCGGCTGGACCGGCGACTTCGGTGACCCGGACAACTTCCTCGGCACCTTCTTCAAGAACCCGAACCAGGAGTTCGCGTTCAACAACCCGGAGATCCACCAGCTGTTGCAGCAAGCCGAGGCCGAAACCGACCTGGAAGCTCGCACGGCGTTGTACGAGGAAGCCAACAGGTTGATCATGGAGTTCCTGCCCGGCGTTCCCTACGTGCACACCGAGCCGGCCGTGGCCTTCGCCGAGGGCGTGTCCGGCTATGTCCCGGGCCCGCTGAACAACGAAAGCTTCGCGTCGGTCACGGTTGAGTGAGTAGCTGAGCTTTTCGTGCTGAAGTTCGTCGTCCGTCGCCTGTTGCTGCTCGGCCCGATCCTGCTGGGTCTGTCGGTCCTGCTGTTCTTCTGGGTGCGTGCGCTGCCGGGCGGGCCTGCCGTGGCCCTGCTCGGCGAGCGCGCGACACCCGAGTCGCTGGCCCGGGTCGAGCAGCTCTACGGCCTGAATCAGCCGTGGTACGTGCAGTACAGCAAGTTCCTCACCCGGGCCGTCCAGCTCGACTTCGGCAACAGCACCCAGACGAACCGACCCGTCACCGAAGAGATGGCCCGGACCTTCCCGGCGACGTTCGAGCTCGCGGTGGCGGCGTTGCTTCTGGCCGTGGCCGTGGGCATCCCGTTGGGATATCTGGCCGCGCGGCACTACGGACGCTGGCTGGACAACCTGTCGGTGACCGGGTCGCTGCTGGGTGTGGCGATCCCGGTGTTCTTCCTCGCCTACATCCTCAAGTACGTCTTCGCCGTGCGGTTGGGGTGGTTCCCGACGCAGGGCCGGCAGGATCCGCGCATGGATGCCGACCATCCGACGGGACTGTACGTCTTGGACGGCATCCTGACCGGGAATCTCGAGGCCAGCTGGGACGCGGTCATGCATCTGGTGCTGCCGGCGTTCGCGCTCGCCTCCATCCCGTTGGCGATCATCGTCCGGATCACCCGGGCGAGTGTGCTCGACGTCGTTCACGAGGACTACGTCCGCACGGCCGAGGCGAAGGGGCTCTGGGAGCGGACCATCACCCGGCGTCACGTGCTGCGTAACGCGCTGCTACCCGTGGTCACCGTCGTCGGCTTGCAAGCGGGGTTGCTGTTCTCCGGCGCGATCCTGACCGAGACGGTGTTCGCTTTCGACGGCGTGGGCCGCTTCGTCGCCGAAGCCATCTCGAACCGGGACTACGCGGTCCTGCAGGGCTTCATCCTGGTCATCGCGGCGCTGTACGTCTTGATCAACCTCGCCGTCGACGTCTCGTACGGGTTGATCGACCCGAGGGTGAGAGTGAAATGAGCCTTTCGCAAGTCGAAGCGGCCACCGAGTCCGATCAACTGGAACCCGGTGGCGCCAACCTGCGCCGGGCTGCGTGGCGGCGGCTGCGGCGAGACCCGGTCGCGCTCGTCGGGTTCGCGCTCATCGCGATGTTCGTCCTGGTGGCCATCCTGGCGCCGCTGATCGCTCCGTACGGGCCGCGTGACCAGCCCGGTGCGGGACTGATCACCCCGACGACCATCCCCGGGCCCTCGGCCGAGCACTGGTTCGGTCTCGATGAGCAGGGCCGGGACGAACTGAGCCGGATCATCTACGGGGCCCGGCAGTCGCTGCTGGTCGGCGTGGTGGCCATGCTGCTCGGTATGGCCGGCGGGCTGGTGCTGGGTATGCTGGCCGGCGCGTTCGGCCGATGGGTCGACACCGTCGTGATGCGCATCGTCGACGTCATGCTCTCCATCCCGGGGCTGCTGATGGCGATCGCGATCGCCGCCGTGCTCGGCCAGAGCCTGACCTCGGTGATGATCGCGATCGCGGTCATCAACGTGCCGATCTTCGCTCGGCTGCTACGCGGACAGATGCTGTCGCAGCGCGAGAGTGACTATGTGCTCGCCGCCAGGTCGCTGGGTGTGCGGCACCGGTCCATCGTGCTGTCGCACGTCCTGCCCAACTCGATGTCACCGGTTATCGTGCAGGCCACGCTCACGTTGGCCACGGCCATCATCGAGGCGGCGGCGCTGTCGTTCCTCGGCCTCGGCGGCGCCGACCCCTCGGTGCCCGAATGGGGCCGGATGTTGGCCAGCACCCAGCTCTACCTCGCCAGCGCACCGCACCTGGCCCTGTTCCCAGGGCTGGCCATCGTGATCGCGGCGCTCGGGTTCACGCTGGTGGGCGAGCGCCTGCGCGAAGCCCTCGACCCCAAGTACCGGCGGTGACCGTGACGAATTCCGCAACCGGGCCGTTGCTCGACGTCCGAGATCTCACGGTGACGTTCACGCGCCGCGGCGGCCCGGACACGCGCGCGGTGGACGGTGTGTCGTTCCAGGTGAGCCCCGGGCAGACGCTCGGCCTGGTGGGGGAGTCCGGCAGCGGCAAGAGCGTGACGTCGCTGGCGGTGATGGGCCTGCTGCCGCGGCGCAGCGTTAGCGTCGAGGGCCACGTCTACTTCGACGGTGACGACTTGCTGACGTTGCCCCGAGACCGGATGCGCGACATCCGCGGGCGCGACATGGCCATGGTGTTCCAAGACCCGATGACGTCACTGAATCCGGTGGTGCCCATCGGGGTACAGGTCACCGAGGTGTTCGAACGACACCAGGACATGACCGGCGAGGCCGCGCGCAAGGCCGCCGCCGAACTGCTCGACCGCGTCGGCATCCCGGACCCGGGCCGCCGGCTCAAGGAGTATCCACACCAGTTGTCCGGCGGGATGCGCCAGCGCGCCCTGATCGCGATGGCGCTGGCTTGCCGCCCGCGCGTGCTGATCGCCGACGAGCCGACCACGGCTTTGGACGTCACCATCCAGGCGCAGATCCTGGAGCTGCTCAAAGACCTCGTCCAGGACACCGGCGCGGCATTGATCATGATCACCCACGATCTGGGCGTCGTAGCCGGCCTGTGTGACACCGTGCACGTCATGTACGCCGGCCGGGTGGTCGAGTCGGCCGGCCGGCGTGAGCTGTTCGCCGAACCGCGCCATCCCTACACCGGAGGGCTGCTGGCGTCGGTGCCCAGGCTGGACGCACCGCGTGGTGCTCCGCTGCAGCCGATCCCGGGCTCGCCGACCGACGTGTTGTCGTGGCCCGACGGGTGCGCCTTCGCGCCCCGGTGCCCGAACCGCATCGACGCCTGCACCGGGGCGCCACCGCCATTGGAAGCGATCGGCGGGCGCACTCTGCGCTGTGTGAACCCGCTGCCCACGGCCGAGGAGGTGCCGGCATGACCGAAGCCCCGGCCGAACAGGGCAGGCGGCGGCGCAGCATCGACCCGACCGACGCCTTGCTGACGGTCGACGACCTGCAGGTGCATTTCCCGATCCGTCGGGGCATCCTGGTCGAGCGCCAGGTCGGTGCGGTGAAGGCGGTCGATGGCGTCGACCTCACCATTCCGCGTGGTTCGACCGTCGGCCTGGTCGGGGAGTCCGGCTGCGGGAAGTCCACGTTCGGCCGGGCCCTGCTCCGGCTGGTGGAGCCCACCGGCGGATCGGTCCATTTCGACGGTACCGATCTGCTCGCGCTCGACGACGAGCAGATGCGCCGGATGCGCCGACAGATGCAGATGGTCTTCCAGGACCCGATGGCCAGCCTCGATCCGCGACAGGACGTCGAGTCGGTGCTCACCGAGCCACTGCGGGCGCACCGGATCGAAGGCGATCACCGGGCTCGGGCACGTGAGCTACTCGACCTCGTCGGGTTGCCCGCGACGGCGCTGTCGCGATACCCGCACGAATTCTCCGGCGGGCAACGCCAGCGCATCGGCATCGCTCGGGCGATCGCGCTCGAGCCACAGCTGATCGTCGCCGACGAGCCGGTGTCCGCGCTCGACGTCTCCATCCAGGCCCAGGTCGTGAACCTGCTGGAAGAGCTGCAGGACCGCCTCGGGCTGACCTATCTCGTCATCGCCCACGACCTCGCCGTGGTGCGTCACATCGCCGACGTCGTGGCCGTCATGTACCTCGGCGGCCTGGTCGAGCAAGCCGCCTCGGACGAGCTGTACGCAGCGCCGCTGCACCCGTACACCAGGGCGCTGATGTCGGCGGTGCCGATTCCCGATCCGGAGGTCGAAGACACCCGGCAACGGATCCTGCTCGCCGGCGACCTGCCGTCGCCGGCGGCACCGCCGCCCGGGTGCAGGTTCCACACGCGGTGCCCGTTCCGGCAGGAGACCCGCTGCGACGACGAGCGTCCCCAGTTGCGGTCAGTGGCCACCCGACCGCCGTCGCATCGAGTGGCCTGCCACTGGGCCGAGGACATCGACG
The DNA here is from genome assembly GCF_027324685.1 of Haloactinopolyspora sp. NCBI lineage: Bacteria > Bacillati > Actinomycetota > Actinomycetes > Jiangellales > Jiangellaceae > Haloactinopolyspora > Haloactinopolyspora sp. The sequence goes on along the minus strand of NZ_DAHVSH010000044.1, from coordinate 54,491 downwards.
CCGGGCGGATCCAGCCCCGGGCCTCCGCGGTGGTCGAGCCCGACGCGTCCTGAGCTCACTCCGTGGTGATCGCGCGCAGGATGTCCAGCTTCGCCGCACGCCGGGCGGGCCAGACGGCGGCGAGGACCCCGACCACGGCGGCGAGAACGACGAAGACCGCGAGCCGGCCACCCGGCACGGCGAGGATGTCCAGGCCTTCGTCGGCCACGGCTTGCTGAAGCGCCACCCCGAACACGAGACCCAGCGCGATACCGAGGACGGCGCCGAGCACGGCGATGGCCACTGACTCCAGCCGTACCGTGGTCCGCAGCTGCCGGCGGCTCATCCCGACGGCACGCAGCAGGCCCACCTCACGGGTGCGTTCCATGACCGACAGCGCGAGCGTGTTCACGATGCCCAGCACGGCGATCAGGACCGCGAGACCCAGCAGCGCGTAGACCAGGAACAGCAGTTGGTTCACCTGATCACGGGATTGTTGCTTGTACTCCTGCTGGTCCTGAACCGTCACGGTCGGAATGTCGGCGGTCACCTCGTTCAACTCGTCCTGCACGGCCGAGACGTCGGCGCCGTCCTCGAGCACGATGTACACCAGGGAGTCGACGGGCGGCACGCCGCCGTTCTCCAAGGTGCGCTGGCTGGTGATGTAGCCGCCGAACAACAGCGGGCTCTCGGCGTAGACGCCGACGATCTCGACCGGCTCGTCCAATGAGGGCAACGTGAGTTGGACGGAGTCGCCCACGCCCAAGCCTTCGGCCTCGGCGGTCTCCTCGCTCACGAGAACGCCGCCGTCGTCGATGTCGCCGCTGCCGGAGACGATGTCGAGCTTCGCCGCCTGATCGAACGCCTCGGGGTCGAAGGCCTGCAGGTACGTCGTCTCACCGTTGACCAGACCGGGGGCAGCGCGCACCGACACGGTCTGCGCCACGCCGTCGACCTGGGCCGCCGCCGTGGCAATGGCCGGCGAGAACGGCTGCCCGACGGCGTTGGAGACGACCAACTCCGCGCGCACGCCGTCGTCGAGCGCACGGTCGACCGACTCGTTGGCAGAAGCACCGATGATGGAGATCGCCGCGACGAGGGCCATACCGATCATGAGCGCCGAGGCGGTCGCGGCCGTGCGCCGCGGATTGCGCAGTGCGTTCTCGCGGGCCAGGCGCCCGACGGTGCCGAAAACCGACGGATACCAGCCGGCCAGGACCCGGATCACCGGTACCGAGATGATGGGCGCGAGCATCGCCACGCCGACGAAGACCGCGAGGATACCGACGCCGACGATCAGTGCGGCCCTGCCGACGTCGGCGAACAGGCCGATCAGCATGGCAGCCGCGCCGACGAGGACGAGCGCCGAGCCGAAACCGGTGCGGGTGTGCCGCGACGACTCCGGCAGCACGACGTCGTCGCGCATGGCCGCCACGGGCGGAACGCGGGCGGCACGGCGCGCCGGCACGAACGCCGCGATCATCGTCACGAGGACGCCGACGACGTACCCGACGAGCACCGTGCGCGCCTGCACCACCAGGCCCTCGCCGAGCTCGAGGCCGAACGCGCCGAAGACGACCTTGAGCAGTTGGGCCACGCCGATGCCGAGCGCCAACCCGACGGTCGAGCCGACGATGCCGACGATGAACGCCTCGACCAGCACCGAGCGGGTGACCTGTCGGCGCTCAGCCCCGAGTGCTCGCAGCAGCGCCATCTCCTGGGAGCGCTGCGCGACCAGGATCGAGAAGGTGTTGAGAATCAAGAAGACGCCGACGAACAACGCGATGGCGGCGAAGACCAGCAGGAACGTGTTGAAGAACGACAGCCCCTCCTCGATGGCGGTCGCGGTCTCTTCGTCCACCTCGGCCCCGGTGATCGACTCGAATCCGTCCGGCAGGATGCCGGCGATCTCGTCTCGAACCTGCTCGGTGTCGGCATCGTCGGTGGTGGTGACCGCGACGCGCGTGTAGGCGTTCTCCCCGTCGAGGAAGAGCTCCTGCGCGGTCTGGGTGTCGAACACCGACAGGCTGGCGCCGGCGAGGCTGCCGGACTCACCGAACCGCATGACCCCGACCAGTTCGGCACTGACCTGCGGCGTGTCTCCAGTCGAGACGAACCGGACGGTGTCGCCGATGGCGTAGCCGGCCTCGTCGAAGGTGCGATCGTCGAGCGCCACCTCGCCTTCGCCCTCGGGAACACGTCCGTCGATGAGCTCCAGCACTTGCGAGCCGTCGGCGGAGGGGCCGTCGTGCCAGTTCACCGCGATGCCGGGCGCCCCTTGGCTGGTGACCGGTTCACCGTCGGTGTCGAGGACGAACATGCTCTGGTTCTCGATTTCGCCGTCGGCGCGTTCGACGCCGGGCAGCTCGGCGATGCGGTCCACGAGCTCGGCCGGAATGGTCGTGGTGGTGCCGGGATTGAACCCACTGACGAAGTCCGCCTCGACCGGCAGCTCGGGACGCACGACGACGTCGGAGCTCAGGCCGCCGAAGATGTCCTCGAAGGTCTTGTCGATCGTGTCGGTGAACACGTACGAGCCGACGACGAAGGCGACACCGAGCACGATCGCGAAGGCGCTCATCGCCAGGCGCAGCTTGCGCGCGGCCAGACTCTTGAGAGTGGCGCGGATCATGGTCAGCCGGCCTCCGGCACCTGCTGAAGGCCGTCGAAGCCCTTCATTCTCTCCAGGACGCGCTCGGCGGTCGGCTCCATCATCTCGTCCACGATGACGCCGTCACTGAGGAACAGCACCCGATCGGCGTAGGCCGCCGCTGCGGGGTCGTGGGTCACCATCACGATGGTCTGGCCGAACTCGCGCACCGAGCGGCGCAGGAACGACAGCACCTCGATGCCCGACCTGGAGTCGAGGTTTCCGGTGGGCTCGTCGGCGAAGATGATCTCCGGCTTGCTCACCAGGGCACGTGCGCAGGCCACTCGCTGCTGCTGGCCCCCGGACAGCTCGTTGGGCTTGTGGTCGAGCCGGTCGCCGAGGCCGACGGTGGAGATGACGGTGTCGAACCAGGACTGGTCGAGGTCGCGCCCGGCGATGTCGAGCGGAAGGGTGATGTTCTCGCGTGCGTTCAGCGTCGGCACCAGGTTGTAGGCCTGAAAGACGAAACCGATCTTGTCGCGGCGAAGCCGGGTGAGCTGCTTGTCGCCCAGCTGTGTCAGTTCGGTGTCGCCCACGTACACCTGTCCGGCCGTGGCTGAGTCGAGGGCCGCCATGCAGTGCATGAGCGTGGACTTGCCTGAGCCCGACGGCCCCATGATGGCGGTGTACCGGCCCGCGGCGAACTCCACCGTCACCCCGCCCAGCGCGACCACCTGGGTGTCACCGGTTCCGTACACCTTGGCCAGATCGACGGCGCGGGCCGCCGCAGGGGGCGCCTCGAGATCGTTCACCGAACTGCTCCTCGGTCGACTTCCTCGGTCAAGAACAACGTTAAGGCTCGTGACCCGGGTATGGGGTCCGTGCCCAGAGCGGTACGGCAACTCCGCCCGGGGGATGACCGGCTACGTGAACTCATCCGGGAGGATGACGGCCATGACACCGCGTGGCATCTATCTGTTGACCGGCATCTCTGCGGCTGGCAAATCATCGGTCGCCGAGGCCCTCGCAGCGCGTGCGGAGGTCGTTGCCGAGCGCGAGGCGGGTCGGCAGTAGTCGGGCTAGAGATCCTCAGCCGTGCGCGGGCGGAGGAGACCGGGGCTCACAGCGTTCCGGGCTGGACCAGTCCGCTCTCGTAGGCATAGACGGCGGCCTGGACCCGGTCGCGCAGGCTCAGCTTGCTCAGCACGTTGCCGACGTGGGTCTTGACCGTCGTCTCGGACACGATCAACTCCGCGGCGATTTCGGCGTTGGAGTACCCCCGCGCCACGAGCATCAGGACTTCGCGTTCGCGGTCGGTGAGATGATCCAGGCTGGACGGCGTGGGGGAGTCGCTGGCCGGCAGCCGGGTGGCGAACATGTCGAGCAGGCGACGCGTGATACTCGGCGCGACGACCGCGTCCCCGCGGGCGACCGTGCGGATCGCGGTGACGAGGTCGTCGGCCGGTACGTCCTTGAGCAGGAAGCCACTGGCGCCGGCGCGCAGGGCCTCGACGACGTACTCGTCCAGATCGAACGTGGTGAGCACCAGCACCCGCGGCGCCTCCGTCCGGGCCGAGCCGGTGATCGCGCGGGTGGCCTGGACCCCGTCCATCCTGGGCATCCGGATGTCCATCAGCACGACGTCGGGCTGTAGGGCCCTGGTGTCGGCGACGGCGGCTTCGCCGTCGCCGGACTCGCCGACCACGGCGATGTCGGTTTCGGCCTCGAGGATCATGCGGAAGCCGGTTCGCAGCAGTGGCTGGTCGTCGACCAGCAGGACCCGCACCGGCTTGCTCGTCATGTCACACCACCGAGTTGTCGTAGGGAATCCGGACCCGAACCTCGAAGCCGCCGCCGCGACGCGGGCCCACCGCGACAGAGCCACCATAAAGAGCCACGCGTTCGCGCATCCCCAGCAGCCCGTGTCCCTGCCTGCGCCCGTCGAGGACGCTGGCGATCCCATGGCCGTTGTCGGCGACCGTCACCCGCAGCTCCGCGGAATGGTAACTGACATGCACCTGGGCGGTGGACGGTCCGGCGTGCTTGATCGTGTTGGTCAGCGCCTCCTGGATCACGCGATAGGCGGTGAGGTCCACGCCCAGCGGGATCGGTTCACGCTCGCCGTCGATCGTGACGTCCACCGGCAACCCGGCGGCACGCATCTGCTCGGCCAGGCCGGCGAGGTCATTCAGGCCGGGCTGTGGGCTGAGTTCGGCCTCGTCGCTGCGCTCGGCATCGCCGGGCCCGCGCAGTACGCCCACCACACGACGCATCTCGGCCAGCGCCGCGCGCCCGGTCTCCTCGACCGACAGCAGTGCCTCGACGCTGCGCTGCGGATCGCGGTCCATCGACCTGCGCGCACCGGCGGCCTGCACGGTCATCACGGACACGTGGTGGGCCACGACGTCGTGCAGCTCTCGGGCGATGCGGGAGCGTTCTTCGGCGATCGCGGCCCGTACTTCGGCCTCGCCGGCGCGTTCCAGTCGGCGTGCCCGGTCCTCGAGCTCGGCGGTGTAGCGGCGCCGGTTACCCACGGCGCGGCCCACCCCCCACGCCCCGACCAGCACCAGGACGTTGACCATGGCGTTCGGGACGTCGAGATCCGGATGCCCGGGATGCCGGTTCGACGACGCGACGACGTAGGCGATCGTGGACCCGATGTGGGCCGCGGTGACCACGAGCGAACGCGGCAGGCTCGCATAGACGCCGGCGGAGTAGATGGCCACGACGATGACCACGACGGCCGTCGGCACGGCGTAGTCCCAGATCGTGAACGCCAGCATCGCCCCGGCCGTCATCAGCCCGACGGCCAACGGCAGCCGGCGGCGCAAGATCAGCGGCAGCGTCACGGCGGCGACGAGGACCACGCCCCAGGCGTCACCGTCCTGGTACTCGGTGCCCAGCGGATCGACATAGGCGAACAGCAAGATGACCCCGGCGACGAACAACCCGCCGGTCAACACCACGTCCAGCAGCCACGGCGAAACCCGAGGCGGCCGGGCAGGTCGAGAAGTCACACGTCCACGGTAGGGGTCCGATCGTGGGACGCGGCTCGTCCGTCTCGGCGAGGCGGCGTCTCCACCGTCAGGAGGACGCAGCTCGACGCGGTCAGTCAGCTCAGGCGTCGACAGGCGAGGTACGCGGCGACGGTGCCTCGTCGGCCGCGGTGTCCGCTGTGGCCTCGGGCAACGGCGGAGGCGTGCCACCGTAGGCGGGACACAGGGCCTGGTGATTGCACCAGTCGCACAACCGGCTCGGGCTGGGCCGCCAGTCGCGGTTGTCCGTGGCGCGCCGGATCGCCTGCCACAGCGCGGCGAGCTTGCGCTCGGTGGCCCGGAGGTCGGCTTCGTCGGGCTCGTAACGCAGGATCTCGGAGCTGCCGAGGTAGATCAGTTGGAGCAGCCGTGGCACCTGCCCGTACAGGCGCCACAACACCAGGGCGTAGAAGCGCATCTGGAACATCGCCCGCTGTTCGAACCCCTCGCGAGGGGCCCGGCCGGTCTTGTAGTCGACCACGCGCAGCTCGCCGGTGGCGGCGGCACGGTCGAGACGATCGACGTAGCCGCGTAGCCGTAGTCCGGAGTCGAGCGTGGTCTCGACGTAGAGCTCGCGCTCGGCCGGCTCGAGGACCTGCGGATTCTCGAGAGTGAAATAGCGGAGCACGAGGTCTTCGGCGCTGCGTAACCAGGTCGCCATCGCTGAGCCGTCGGCGTCGTCGCTGAACAGCTCGCCGACCGCGGGTTCGGCTTCGAGGAGGCGATCCCACTCCGGGCGGATCATCGTCGCGGCGTGCTCGGGGGTGCGCTGCTCGGCGGGGAGTTCGAACAACCGCTCGAGGACGGCGTGGACGATGGTGCCGCGGGTGGCCTCCGGGCTGGGCGGTTCGGGCAGCCGGTCGATGGTGCGGAACCGATAGAGCAGCGGGCAGGTCATGAAGTCGGCTGCCCGCGACGGCGAGAGCGTGAACGCGCCGGGCAATGCGCCGGGATTGGCATCGTCGGTTCCGCGAGATCCGGACTCGGAGTCGATGGTGGTGCGCGCCGTCATGCGGCGAGCCTAGAACACGGCACCGACACAAGCGGCCCACCGCGCCCGAGCCGGTGCCCGTAGCCTTGTGTCGTGGCATTCGGAGACAGCCAGAGCCTCAAGCTCGGCAGGGTAGCGGGCATACCGGTCCGCGTCAGCCCGACGTGGTTCATCGTGGCCGCGGTCATCACGATCGGTTTCGAGCCACTCGTCGCGCGGTACCTGCCCGACCTCGGAACCGGTGGTTACGTGGTCGCGTTCGCCTTCGCGGTCCTGCTGTACTTCTCTGTCTTCTTGCACGAGGTCAGCCACGCGCTCACCGCCCGGGCGTTCGGGCTTCCGGTCCGGGGCATCACGCTGCATTTCCTGGGTGGATACACCGAGATCGAGCGCGAATCGCCCACCCCCGGCCGTGATCTGGTGGTCTCGGCCGCGGGCCCGGCGCTGTCGCTGCTCCTCGGCGCCGCCGCGTATGCGGGCACCGTCCCCGTCACCGGCGACGTCGTCGAGTTCCTCCTGTACGAGCTGGCAGCGGCCAACCTCGTCGTCGGGGTGTTCAATCTGCTGCCCGCGCTCCCGCTCGACGGTGGGCACATGCTCCGCGCGGTCGTGTGGCGCTTCAGCGGCGACGAGAACCGCGGCACCATCGTGGCGGCACGGTCCGGACAAGTCCTCGCGGTCCTGGTGCTGATCGTGCCGTTCGTGTTGACCGGCGGCGATCCTGGTGTCTTCGCACTGGTGTGGGCGGCGCTGGTGGCGATGCTGCTGTGGTCCGGAGCCACCCGGGCCCTGGCCGTCGGCCGGATGAGAGCACGCCTGCCGGGTCTCGACGTGCAGCGCCTGGCCCGCCCGGCCGCTCCGGTCGCGCACGACGTGCCCGTCTCCGAAGCGCTCAACCAGGCCCGGCGGGCCAAGGTCACGTCGTTGGTGGTGGTCGACAGCGCGAACCGGCCCACCGGGGTGGTCAACGAGGCGGCGATCGCGGCGATCCCCGAGGAGCGCCGGCCGTGGGTGAACATCGGTCAGTCGTCGCGCTCGCTCGAGCCGGGTCTGGTGCTGCGCCTCGGCGTCGCCGGCGACGAACTGTTGCGAGCCATGCGTGCCACACCGGCCACCGAGTACCTCGTCGTGGACGAGCACGAGCGCGTGTACGGCGTGCTGGTCACGTCGGACGTCGATGCGGCCTTGGCCGCCAAATGAGCCCGGCTGCACGAGTCCGGCCACCGGAGTCCGGATAGTCTGCGCGCCATGTCCTCGCCGGAATCCGAGCCCCGAACCATGCCCGAAACCGTCCGTCCGTTTCAGCCGGGTGAGCTGGTCCAACTGACCGACCCCAAGGGGCGCCACCACACGATCACCCTGGAAGCCGGCAAACGGTTCCACACCCACAAGGGGTCGTTCGACCACGACGAACTCATCGGCCAGCCCGAAGGATCGGTCGTCACGTCGACCGGCGGCACCACCTTCTTGGCCCTTCGGCCGCTGCTGACCGACTACGTGTTGTCGATGCCGCGCGGGGCCACGGTCGTGTATCCGAAGGACGCGGCACAGATCATCGGGATGGCTGACATCTTCCCGGGGGCCCGGGTCCTCGAGGCCGGAGTCGGTTCCGGGGCGTTGACGATGTCCTTGTTGCGCGCGGTGGGTCCCGACGGTTTCGTGCATTCGTACGAGCGGCGGGCCGACTTCGCCGACATCGCGCGGCAGAACGTGAAACGGTATCTGGGCGAGGACCATTCGCCCTGGCAGGTGACGGTCGGCGACCTGGTTGAATCCATCACTGACGACCACGTGGACCGGGTGGTCCTCGACATGCTCGCTCCGTGGGAGTGCATCGAGGCCGTCGCGGGTGTGATGGTGCCCGGTGGCGTGCTTTGCTGTTACGTAGCGACGACCACGCAGCTGTCGCGCACCGTCGAGACCGTGCGCGACAGCGGTTGGTTCACCGAGCCGGCCGCGTGGGAGACGATGATGCGAACGTGGCACGTGGAGGGTTTGGCCGTGCGCCCGGACCACCGGATGATCGGACACACCGGGTTCTTGATGACCGCGCGCCGGATGGCTCCCGGCGTCGCGCCGCCGGCTCGACGGCGACGCCCGGCGCCGGCGGCCCAGAACGGCGAGGGCGATTCGACACGTTAGTCCCGCGACGAAAGTCACCTTCTGGCCAATCGTTGATCACGTGCGTGGCGAACGAGGCTTGCGACTGTAGGGTCTGGCTATAGACGACCCCCTTCCGAGGAGGTGCGAGATGGCTTCGTACGACGATGGCTTCGAACACGGGCGCCGAGGCTCGGGCCGTGAGCCGTCCGACATGGCTGGTGAGGTGGCCTTCCTCGAGGCGCGCCTGGCGTCGGTCAACGCGCAGAACGAGCGGCTGGCCGCCACACTTCGCGAGGCCCGCGACCAGATCGTGGCGCTCAAAGAGGAGATCGACCGCCTCGCTCAGCCTCCGTCCGGGTTCGGAACCTTCCTGGTCAAACACGACGACGGCACGGTCGACGTGTTCACCGGCGGGCGGAAGCTGCGCGTCGCCGTCAGCCCCGACGTCGAGACCGACGAGCTGCGCCCAGGCCAGGAGGTCATGCTCAACGAAGCGCTCAACGTCGTACGCGCCTTGGAATACGAGCGGGTCGGCGAGGTCGTCATGGTCAAGGAGCTTCTCGCCGACGGCGAACGGGCCCTGGTCATCGGCCACACCGATGACGAGCGCGTCGTCCGGATCGCTTCGCCGCTGCAGGACACCGGGCTGCGGGTCGGCGACTCCGTCCTGCTCGAACCGAGGGCCGGCTTCGTCTACGAGCGCATCCCGAAGTCCGAGGTCGAGGAGTTGATCCTCGAAGAGGTCCCCGACATCGACTACGCCGACATCGGTGGACTGGCGCGCCAGATCGACCAGATCCGCGACGCCGTCGAGATGCCGTTCCTGCACGCCAACCTGTTCCATGAGCACCAGTTGCGGCCCCCGAAAGGGGTGCTGCTCTACGGCCCGCCCGGATGCGGCAAGACGCTCATCGCCAAGGCCGTCGCCAACTCCCTGGCCAAGCAGATCGCGCAGACCAAGGGGCTCTCGGAGCACAAGTCGTACTTCCTCAACATCAAGGGTCCGGAGCTGCTGAACAAGTACGTCGGCGAGACCGAGCGGCACATCCGGCTGGTCTTCCAGCGTGCTCGCGAGAAGGCCAGCGAAGGCACCCCGGTCATCGTGTTCTTCGACGAGATGGACTCGCTGTTCCGCACCCGCGGCTCCGGCGTGTCCTCCGACGTCGAGAACACGATCGTGCCGCAATTGCTGTCCGAGATCGACGGCGTGGAAGGCCTCGAGAACGTCATCGTCATCGGCGCGTCCAACCGTGAAGACATGATCGACCCCGCGATCTTGCGGCCCGGGCGGCTGGACGTGAAGATCAAGATCGAGCGGCCGGACGCCGAAGCCGCCCGCGACATCTTCAGCAAGTACCTCACCGCCGACCTGCCGCTGCACCCCGACGACGTCGCCGAACACGGCGGCGACCCGGAGGCCACGACGGCCGCGATGATCCAAAGGTCGGTCGAGCGGATGTACGCCGAGAGCGACGAGAATCGCTTCCTCGAGGTCACGTACGCCAATGGCGACAAGGAAGTGTTGTACTTCCGCGATTTCAACTCCGGCGCGATGATCCAGAACATCGTCGACCGGGCGAAGAAGATGGCGATCAAGGACCTGCTCGAGACCGGCACCAAGGGCATCCGGGTCCAGCACTTGCTGACCGCGTGCTTCGACGAGTTCAAGGAGAACGAGGACCTGCCCAACACCACCAACCCCGACGACTGGGCGCGCATCTCCGGCAAGAAGGGCGAGCGCATCGTGTTCATCCGAACCCTGGTCTCGGGCAAGCAGGGCAGCGAGGCGGGCCGCTCCATCGACACCGTCGCCAACACCGGGCAGTACCTGTAGATCGCCCGGCTGTCGCGCGACGCGCCCGGACGCCCTACCGGTGGGCGCCTCGTCCACCGGTAGGGTGCGCGGGATGAATTCCCAACGAAGCATCGGGTGGGGCGTCGTCGCCACCGGAAACATCGCCCACAGCGTCACCGGCGATCTCCAGTTGCTCGAGAACAGCCGGGTGGCGGCGGTCAGCTCGCGAGAACGTGCCCGGGCCGAGGCGTTCGCCAAGGAGTTCGGCATCGATCAGGCGTACGACGACGTCGACGCGCTGATCGACGACGACGCCGTCGACGTCGTGTACGTGGCCACGCCCCACGCCCAGCATTCGGCCATCGTGCGATCGGCGCTCGAGGCGGGCAAGGCCGTGCTGTGTGAGAAGTCGTTCACCACCACGCTGGCCGATACCGAGAAGCTCGTCGCTCTCGCCCGCGAGCGCGGCGTGTTCTGCATGGAAGCGATGTGGACGCGGTTCAACCCGTTGATCGTCAAGGTGCGCGAGCTGGTCGCCGACGGCCGAATCGGCGAGGTGCGCTCGGTCAGCGCCGAGCTGGGCATGATCGGTCCGGACGACCCGCACCACCGGTTGTGGGATCCGGCGCTGGGCGGCGGCGCGCTGCTTGATGTCGGCGTCTACCCGGTCGCCTTCGCTCAGATGCTGCTGGGTACCCCGGCCGAGGTCCGAGTCACCGGGTCGCTGACTGCTCGCGGCGTCGACGCGGAGGCCGGCCTGATGCTGTCCTGGCCGGGCGGCGCCAGAGCGCATCTGGAAGCGTCGCTGGTGTCTCCCGTGCCCGGCGGCGCGGTGATTCTGGGGACCGAGGGCCGCATCGAGATCCCACCGCGGTTCCATTCACCGGCCCTGATCCGCTACGTCCACACACCGGCCCGCGGGGTCGAGGAGCCCGAACTGCACGACGCCGACCGCGAAGGCCGTGGCTACGTGCCGATGCTGCGTGCGGTGGCTCAGGCGGTGCGCGAAGGCCGCACGGAGTGCGCGCAGATGCCGTTGTCCGACACGATCGACGTCATGCGGATCCTCGACGAGGCGCTGCGAAGCCTCGGCGTGCAGTACCCCGATCCCGCCCCGATGAGCTGACGGCGAGCTCCGACACCGGACGGCCTCGGACGGCGACGGTTTCGCCGGAGCCACGTAGGCTCGTGACATGAGTGTCCGGCGCATCATGGGAATCGAGACCGAGTACGGCATCTCGGTGCCCAGCAACCCTGCGGCCAACTCGATGTTGGCCTCGTCGCAGGTCGTCAATGCCTACGCCGCCCAGCGCGCCCGCGCGCGGCGGGCACGGTGGGACTTCGAGGAGGAGAACCCGCTGCGAGACGCGCGGGGTTTCGAGATCTCGCGCGCAGGCGCCGACCCCAGTCAGCTCACCGACGAAGAGATCGGGCTGGCGAACCTCATCCTGACCAACGGGGCGCGGCTGTACGTCGACCACGCGCACCCGGAGTACTCCTCACCCGAGGTGACCTCGCCGCGTGATGCGGTGGTGTGGGACAAGGCCGGCGAGCGCATCATGGCCGCGGCGGCCCGGTGGGCGGGCAGCATGCCGGGCGCGGCGCCGATCCAGCTGTACAAGAACAACGTCGACAACAAGGGCGCGTCCTACGGCTGCCACGAGAATTACTTCATGGAGCGCTCCACGCCGTTCGCCGACATCGTGCGCCATCTCATTCCGTTCTTCGTGTCGCGGCAGGTCATATGCGGCGCCGGGCGAGTCGGCATCGGCCAGGACGGTAGCGGCGAAGGCTTCCAGATCTCGCAACGCGCCGACTACTTCGAAGTCGAGGTCGGGCTCGAGACGACGCTGAAGCGGCCGATCATCAACACCAGGGACGAACCGCACGCCGACCCGGAGCGTTACCGCCGGTTGCACGTCATCATCGGCGACGCCAACCTGTCCGAGATCTCCACCTACCTCAAGCTCGGCACCACCGCCTTGGTACTGGCGATGATCGAGGACGGGTTCCTCAGCGGCGACCTGACGATCACCCGCCCGGTCGCGGCGTTGCACAACGTGTCACACGACCCCTCGCTGCGGCACGAGGTCGAACTGGCTGACGGTCGACGGCTGACCGCCGTCCAGGTGCAGACCGAGTACGCCGAGCAGGCCCGCAAGTTCGTCGAAGACCGCTACGGCGGTGACGCCGACGCCGAGACCGTGGCGATCCTCGACCTGTGGGAGTCGACGCTGGCCGCGCTGGCCACCGACCCGATGTCCTTGGCCGACCGGCTGGACTGGGTGGCCAAGCTGGCGTTGTTGAACTCCTACCGCCAGCGCGACAGCATGGACTGGTCGCACCCCAAGCTGCACCTGATCGACTTGCAGTACGCTGACATCCGGCCGGAGCGCGGGCTGTACCAGCGGCTGGTGGACAAGGGACGGATCCGGCGGTTGGTCGACGACGAAGCGGTCGACGCGGCGGTGCACGACCCGCCGGAAGACACCCGGGCGTACTTCCGCGGCCGCTGTCTGGACAAATACAGCGATGCCATCGCCGCGGCGTCGTGGGATTCGGTCATCTTCGATCTACCTGGGCGCGAGGCGCTGCAGCGTGTCCCCACGCTCGACCCCACGCGCGGCACCAAGGCCCACGTCGGCGAGCTGGTCGATCGATGCGATACTGCAGATGACCTGGTCAGCGCGTTGACGACGCGGTGATCACCAGGCCGTGCCCTGGGCCGGACCGCCCACCTGCCGGACCCGGTACTTCGCTCTCGGCGTAACCAACGTATCCAGGTGTCCACGAGTGGGCCCGGGCGGCACGATATCGACGCGGAAGTGGATAGGGTCGAGTCAAGGCGACCAGCACGGAGGTTGGCGATGGCGCGAGAGACCACTGGCGGGCAGCAGCACAAGCAGCCCCGGAAGAACGAAGATGCCGAGGTCCAGGAGACCACTGCCGCGGAGTCGAGCGAAGAGCTCAAGGAGCGGCAGGACAAGATCGAGGACGACGTCGACTCCATCCTTGACGAGATCGACGACGTGCTGGAAGAAAACGCTGAAGACTTCGTGCGCTCGTTCGTGCAGAAGGGTGGAGAGTAAGTGGACGTGACCCGTTTGGGCAGCCTGCCGGCGGCGTTCCTGGCCCCAGGGACGTCGTCGTTCACCGACTTCCTTCGGCAGCACGCGCCTGAGCTGTTGCCGGGTAATCGCGTGTTGAACAATGCCGGCACCGACCTGTCGAGTCTGTCGCCCCACGGCACCACGATCGTGGCCGCGACGTTCCAGGGCGGGGTCGTCATGGCAGGCGATCGACGGGCCACCATGGGCAACATGATCGCGCAACGCGACATCGAGAAGGTCTTTCAGGCCGACGAGTTCTCCGCGGTCGGGATCTCGGGCTCGGCCGGCATCGGAGCCGAAATCGTCCGGTTGTTCCAGCTCGAGCTCGAACACTACGAGAAGATCGAAGGCACGGTCCTGTCGCTGGAGGGCAAGGCGAACCGCCTGTCCCACATGATTCGCGGCAACCTGGGCATGGCGATGCAAGGCCTGGTGGTCGTGCCTCTGTTCGCGGGGTACGACCACGGCCAACAGGCCGGGCGGATCTTCTCGTACGAGCCCACCGGCGGACGCTACGAGGAACACGCGTTCTTCGGCGTCGGCTCGGGCTCGGTGTTCGCTCGCGGCGCCCTGAAGAAGCTGCACCACAGCGACCTCGACGTCGACGGTGCCACCACCGTCGCCGTCCAGGCGCTGTTCGACGCCGCCGATGACGACTCAGCCACCGGCGGACCCGACATGCAACGACACATCTATCCGATCGTCGCGGTGGTGGACGAGAACGGCTTCCGGCGACAGCCCGAGTCCGCTGTCGCCGAGGTCGTGCAAGGGGTCGTGGCCGGCCGCAACGAGCGGCCCGACGGCCCCCGCGCCCCACTGAGCTGAGCCCCCCGTACCCCCGAGAGGAAGACCGGTGTCGATGCAGTTCGGATACGTCTCGCCCGAGCAGATCATGAAGGACCGGGCGGACTACGCCCGCAAGGGCATCGCGCGCGGCCGGTCCGTGGTCGTCATCCAGTACACGGACGGGATTCTGTTCGCTGCAGAGAGCCCGTCGCCGTCGCTGCACAAGATCAGTGAGATCTACGACCGGATCGCGTTCGCCGCGGTGGGCAAGTACAACGAGTTCGAGAACCTTCGCCAGGCCGGTGTCCGCCTGGCCGATCTGCGCGGTTACTCCTTCGACCGGGTCGACGTGTCGGGACGTGCCTTGGCCAGCGTCTATGCGCAGACGCTTGGCACCATCTTCACCCAAGAGCCCAAGCCGTACGAGGTCGAGCTCGTCGTGGCCGAGCTGGGGACGACGATGGCCGAAGATCAGATCTATCGCATCACCTACGACGGTTCGGTGGCTGCCGAGAACGGCTTCGCCGTCATGGGTGGAGCCGCCGAGCAAGTCGGCAAGTACGTGGGGCAGCACATGACGCCCGGCGGTGCCTCGTTGGAGGGCACGCTGCGCCTGGCCGTCGACGCGCTCGGGCGCGACAACGACAACGAACCGCGCCAACTGCCCACCGCATCGCTCGAAGTGGCCGTGCTCGATCGGGGCCGCGCTCGGCGCGCGTTCCGCCGGATCCCCTCGTCTGCACTCGACTCGTTGCTCGACCGTGGCCAAGTTGGGGCGGAGACTGACGAGCCGGGCGGCTAAGGTCGAGTCATGGACCGTCGCATCTTCGGGCTCGAGAACGAATACGGTGTCACGTGTACGTTCCGCGGCCAGCGACGGCTGTCTCCGGACGAGGTGGCGCGTTACCTGTTCCGGCGGGTCGTCACCTGGGGACGTAGCAGCAACGTCTTTCTGTCCAACGGCGCCCGGCTGTACCTCGACGTGGGCAGCCACCCCGAGTACGCCACGCCGGAGTGCGACAACGTCGTCGACCTCGTGACTCACGACAAGGCCGGCGAACGCGTGCTCGAAGGCTTGTTGGTAGACGCGGAGAAGCGGCTGGCCGAAGAAGGCATCGCCGGCGACGTCTACCTGTTCAAGAACAACACCGACTCCGCGGGCAACTCCTACGGCTGCCACGAGAACTACCTCGTCGGGCGGCACGGCGAGTTCTCCCGGCTGGCCGACGTCCTCATTCCGTTCCTGGTCACCCGCCAGATCGTGTGCGGAGCCGGCAAGGTGCTGCAGACGCCTCGCGGCGCGGTCTACGCCGTCAGCCAGCGTGCCGAGCACATCTGGGAAGGCGTCTCCAGCGCCACCACCCGCAGCCGGCCCATCATCAACACGCGCGACGAGCCGCATGCCGATGCCGAGCGCTACCGCCGTCTGCACGTCATCGTCGGCGACTCCAACATGAACGAGTGCACGACCCTCCTGAAGGTCGGCGCCACCGATCTGGTGCTGCGCATGATCGAGGCCGGTGTCGGGTTGCGCGATCTGACGCTGGAGAACCCGATCCGGGCCATTCGCGAGATCAGCCACGACATCACCGGCCGGCGCAAGGTTCGCCTGGCCGGCGGCCGGGAAGCCTCGGCGCTGGAGATCCAGGAGGAGTACTTCACCAAGGCTCGCGATTTCGTCGAGCGGCGCGAGATCGCCACGCCGACGGTGCGCCGGGTGCTCGACCTCTGGGAGCGCACCATCAAGGCCGTCGACTCCGGGGATCTGTCCCTGGTCGAACGAGAGATCGACTGGGTCACGAAGTACCGGATGATCGAGCGCTACCGGGCCCGGCACAACATGACCCTGACTCATCCGCGCATCGCCCAGCTCGACTTGGCCTACCACGACATCCACCGGGGCCGAGGGCTGTATTACCTGCTCGAACGACGCGGCGGGGTGTCGAGGGTGTCTCGTGACCTCGACACGTTCGAGGCGAAGTCGGTCCCGCCGCAGACGACCAGGGCGAAACTCCGCGGTGAGTTCATCAAGCGTGCGCAGGAACGCCGCCGCGATTTCACCGTCGACTGGGTGCACCTGAAGCTCAATGATCAGGCCCAGCGCACGGTACTGTGTAAAGACCCGTTCCGGTCGGTCGACGAGCGGGTGGCACGGTTGATCGACGGTATGTGAGATGCTGCGGGCCGCGGACGACTGGGGCGCTCAGGCAGTTCTCAGGTCGCTGTCTTAAAGTAACCGCTTGCGAAAACGTCAGCTCTGAACATCAATCTGATCGAAGGACTTGTCCACAGTGCGCACCAGACAGGCCCTCGTGGCCGTGCTAGCGACGTCCGCGCTCGCCCTGACGGCCTGCGGCTCGGACTCTGACTCCGACTCCGACGGTGCCGTCGTCTCCTCTGACATCGGTGTCGAGGTCTCCGGGGACGTCGGCGAGAAGCCGGAGCTGTCCATCCCGGACGACGCGCCGCCCGCGGAACTCGCGGTCGAGGTTCTCTCCGAGGGCGACGGCGCCGAAGTGGCTCCGACCGACGTCGTGGTGGCCGACTACCTGGGCCAGACGTGGGAGCCTCGGGCGCCGGAGGAGCCCGCGGACCAGGGCGCCGAAGGTACTGAAAGTACTGAAGGTACTGAGGACGGCGCCGCCGGAGGCGGAGCGTCCCCGCAAGATTCCGAGGAGTCCACGGACGACCCCGCTTCGTCGGGCGATGCGGAGCCGTACGTCTTCGACAACTCCTACGATCGCGGCGAGGCCGCGGGCTTCTCGCTCGATGCGGTCATTCCGGGGTGGAAGGAAGGCCTGGCCGGTCAGAAGGTGGGCTCGCGGGTGCTGCTGTCCATCCCGCCCGACCAGGGCTACGGCGCTTCCGACGGACACGACCTGCAGAACGACACGCTGGTGTTCGTCGTCGACATCGTCGACACGATCGGCGCGACGGCGACGGCGTCGGGGGAGCCGGTGCAGGACCTGCCCGAGGGCATGCCGAGCGTCGAGTCCAACGACGGCGCTGCGCCGACGATCGACCTGGCCGACGCCGAGCCGCCGGAGCAGTCCGACTCGACCGTCGTGATCAACGGCGACGGGAAAGAGCTGGGCACGAACATCGTCGTCAACATGGTGCAGGCGTCCTACCCCGACGGGGCGGACGCCATCAGCTCGTGGGATGAGAACCAGACGCCGATCGTGCTGGCGCCGCAGCAGCTGACCGGTATCCCGGGCCTCGCTGAGGCGTTGCAGGACCAGACCGTGGGCACCCGGGTCGTCACGCGGATCGCCGCGGCGGACAACCCCACCCAGGGTGAGTCCGGTGGCACCGCGCTCGTGCTGGTCATCGACGTGATCGGCACGTTCTGACATGGAACGCCCGGAGATCGACTTTCCGGGGGATGCGCCTCCGGACGAGCTCGAGATCACCGACGTCGTGGTCGGTTCCGGCGCGGAGGCGCCGCCCGGCGCGACGGTCCTGGTGCACTATGCCGGGGTCGACTTCGAGTCCGGTGAGGAGTTCGACGCGTCGTGGAACCGCGGTAAGCCGACGGAGCTACCGCTGGACAGCGTCATCGAAGGTTGGCAGCGGGGGATCCCCGGAATGCGTGTGGGTGGGCGGCGCAAGCTCGTGGTGCCGGCCCATCAGGCGTACGGCCCCGCGGGCAGCGGGCATCGGCTGTCCGGCCGAACCCTGATCTTCGTCGTCGACCTGCTGGCGGTCAGCTGAGGTCTCGGCCGCGGGGCGCGCGCAGCCGGCGTTCGGTCAACCGTCGTGGCGCAGGAGGGCGGCGGCGTGCGCGCCGGCCGCGGCGGCGGCGACGAAGTACTCCGGATCATCGTCGAGCCCGCGCCCCATCGTCGACAGCCGCACGGGAACGCGGCGTAGTTCCTCCTCCAAGCCGGCCACCGGTGCGGTGACCACGTGGTGCCGCCCGGCCAGGCGCTGCGCCTGGGTGTGGACCTTCTGGCCGAACTCGCCGGGCAGGTCGGGCACGACGATGTCAGCGGGGGCCAGCGCGACTTTGCCGTAAGCGGTGAGGCTGTGATGAGACACGCCGTGGTGGCGGCCACGTGGGTCGGCCGAGCTGATCCGCAACGACCCCACGGGCCGCCCGCCCAGCACGACAGCGGCGTTGATCGCTTCTCCGCACGCGACGCCGGAGAAACCCCAGCGCGTACCGGTACCGAGGTTTCCCGGGCCCTGGGTGACGATGGCGACGTCCGCCTGGAGCACGTGCCTGGCGGCCAGGAGGCCCGTGTGGAGGGTGACCGCCTCGATGTCACCGCCGAAGGCCTGTCCGACCGTCACGGTCGCCGTCAGGAGCCCGGCACTGCTCAGCTCGGCCACGGTGCGGCTGAACCGTAGTGGCAGCGCGCCGCCGTCGGTCATGACGTAGACCACCCGCACCGGACCGGCCGGGCGGTCGTCGGAACGCAGCGGAGCCTGCGCGTCCTCGGTGCTCCATACTCCGGCGAGGATGGCCGGCAGCGCGGAGTGCAGGTCGGCGACGACGACGGGCATACCGTCCAGGTCGTCAGCATCGCGCAGCGTCGCATGCCACTGGGAGTCCTGCTCGTCGACGCCGAGAACGGTGGTCTGCAGGGGCGTGTAGCGCGCCTTGACCAGGTGCCCCGGCGCTGGCGGCGGGTCCGCGGGCAGCCGGTCGGGGATCGCCACGACATGGGCGTAGCCACCGGTGCCCAGCCCCATGTCCAGCGCCGTCGTGTTGAGTACCACGCGGTCACCAGGCTGAGGCAGCCCGACCAGATCGACGTAGGCCAGCGCCCGTATCTCCACTCCGGCCACGTCCACGGCCAGCTCCGCCGCACCGGGCCAGGAGGTCTTCACATTGGTCACCACGCCGTTGCGCCACCGAATCACGCGCTGAGACTAGCGACCCGCTAATCTCGCGGTGTCAGGGGATTGGGGTTGTGAGCATGTCGCAGGCGGCGAAGAGCGAGCGGCTGATGAATCTGGTCATCTGCCTGCTCGTTGCGCGCGGGTATGTGCCGAAAAGCCGCATCCGCCAGGTGGTCGGGGGATACGGCGGGCAGAGCGACGAGGCGTTCGAGCGCATGTTCGAGCGCGACAAGGAAGAGCTGCGCGAGGTCGGCATTCCCATCGAGACCGGCTCGTTCGATCCCTTCGGCGACGAAGAGCCGGGCTATCGCATCCATCGCCAGGAGTTCGAGCTGCCGGAGATCCGGCTCGAGCCGGACGAGGCCGCTGTCGTGGGCCTGGCGGCGCGGATGTGGCAACACACCTTCCTGTCGGCGGCATCGAGCGCGGCGGTGCTGAAGCTGCAGGCTGCCGGCATCGAGGCCGACACTCGCTCGATCAGCGCCGTCGAGCCTCGGGTGGGCGGCGAGGAACCGGCGTTCTGGCCGCTGTGGGAGGCCGTGCGCGATCGGCGCGCCGTGCGGTTCCGGCACCGCAAGAGCGCCGGCACCCAGCCGCTGTTGCGCCACCTCCAGCCGTGGAGCGTGTTGTCGTGGCACGGGCGCTGGTACGTCGTGGGGTACGACGTCGATCGCCAGGCGCCGCGCATGTTCCGCCTGTCGCGCATCGTCGACAACGTTCAACCCGACGGCCCCGCCGGCGGCTTCGAGGTACCTCCGTTGGAGGTCGTGCGCGAGGCGGCCGCCAACCTGGCGCCGCCGGAACAGGCCCAGCGTTCCCGCGCGCGCCTACGCGTCCGGACCGGCACTGGGCACGCGCTGCGGCGGCGGGCGGCGTTGGTCGAAGCCGGCGACGAGCCCGGCTGGGACGAGGTCACCGTGACTTATTCCAGCCCCGAGGACCTGGCCGAGGAACTCGTCGTGCATGCGGCCGACGTGGTCGTGCTCGATCCGCCGGAGTTGCGCGACGCGGTGGTGCAGCGCCTGCAGGCCATCGTGAAGGCGTCGGCATGACGACACCGCAGCGACGCCGTCCGCGGCGCTCCGACAGCGCGCCCGCGCAGGTCGCACGGCTGCTGTCGATGCTGCCGTACCTGCGTTCCCACCCCAGCACCCCGGTGTCCGAGGTCGCCCGGCTGTTCGGGGTCAGCGAACGTCAAGTCATCCGCGACTTGCAGGTTCTGTGGTTCTCCGGCCTGCCGGGCCTGCAGATGGGTGACTACATCGAGGTCGACATGGAGGCCGTGGAAGGCGAAGGCGTCATCAATGTCGCCAACGCCGACTACCTGGCGCGGCCGCTGCGGCTGCGCACCGACGAGGCGGTGGCGCTGATCGTCGCGCTGCGTACGCTCGCCTCGGTGCCCGGCTCGTTCGACCGCGGCGCCATCGAGCGGGCCGTGGCCAAGCTCGAGGACGCTGCCGGCGAGATGGCCGAGCAGGCGGCATCGGTGCAGGTCAAGGTTGACGGCGATGCTGTGGCCGAGGTCGCGGCCACCGTGCGCGCCGCCCTGGACGACCAGCGCCGGCTGCACCTGTCGTACTGGGTCCCGGCGCGCGACGAGGCCACCGAACGCGACGTCGACCCGATGCGCCTGGTCGTCGTCGACGGGCGGCTCTACCTGGAAGGATGGTGCCACCGCGCCGGGGCCGTGCGACTGTTCCGCCTCGACCGCGTTCTCGGCATCCACCTACTCGACACACCGGCGCAGATTCCCACCGACGTGCGCCCGCGCGACCTCGACGCCGGACTGTTCCAGCCGTCGCCAGATGACGAATTGGTGACAATCGAGCTCACGACCGCCGGACGTTGGGTGGCCGATTATTACCCCCACGAGAGCGCCGAGGAGCTGGCCGACGGCGGGCTCCGGCTGCGCCTACGAGCGCGCGATCGACAGTGGGTACGCCGCCTTGCGCTGCGCCTCGGCGACTCCGGGCGCATCGTCGACCCACCGGACCTGTCTGCGGAGGTCACCGCTTCGGCGCGCGAGGCCCTGGCCGCTTACGGACTGCAGTAGAGTCTGCGGCAATGTCCAGCTTGGCGATCTGGCTCTTCGTAGCGCTCGGGTTCCTGTTCGCGGTGGCCATCGTGGTCGTCGTCGCGGCCGGGGTCGCCGTCGTGCGCAAGACCACGGTGCTGGCGGGGGAGATGAACGATCTTCTCCGCGAGCTTGACACCGCCGTAGGATCTGTATCGTCGGATCCACCGGGCGTGCCTGCGCGCCGGGCGGACGGCACAGACCGGCCCACGACGTAGTCTGGATAGCATCGACGGGACGTCACCCGTCAGGAAGAGGTCGACCATGGGTAACATCGGACCTTGGCAGCTGATCATCGTCCTCGCGATCGTGCTGGTGCTGTTCGGGGCGAAGAGGTTGCCGGAGGCCGCCCGGGGCCTCGGACGGTCGTTGAAGATCTTCAAGGCTGAGACACAGGGCCTGGTGAGCGGCGACGATGACAAGTCGGCGGACTCCGCCGGCGAGCGCAACGACTCGGGTCCGGCGCAAACCCAGCGAGCCGTCGAGCCGCCGGCCACGGCACAGCCGGAACAGAGCGCGCCGGTGAACGAGCAGTCCAAGCACGACGCCTGAGCTGCTTGACGTCGCACTGACGTGGCCACAGTGATAGGCCGTCGGGGCAAGGGCTCGAAGCCGGAGCGCGATCCCGAAGGCCGGATGACTCTGAGTGAGCACCTGCGCGAGTTGCGCTCGCGCGTGCTCAAATCCGCGCTAGCGGTCGTCGCCTTCGGCATTGTCGGGTTCGTCTTTCGCGACCAGATCATCAGCTTCCTGACCGATCCGTTCCAGGATGCCGCGGCGGCCACCGACGCGCAGGCGGAGATGAACTTCCGCAACATGACCGATCCGCTGGTCGTTCCGCTGCAGATCGCCATGTTGACCGGCCTCGTGTTCGGCGCACCGGTCTGGATCTACCAGATCTGGGGTTTCGTCACTCCGGCGCTGTACCGCAACGAGAAGCGGTGGGCGGCGGCCGTCGTGGGCGCGGCGGTGCCGATGTTCGCCCTCGGCGTTCTGCTCGCGATGTGGATCATGCCGCGGGCCATGCAGTTCCTCTTGAACTTCACGCCCACCGACGACGTCAGCAACATCGTCGACTTCAGCAGTTACCTCAGCTTCGTCATCCGCATCGTTCTCGTCTTCGGCATCGGCTTCCTGCTGCCCATCTTCGTGGTGCTGCTCAACGTGGTCGGCGTCCTCCGGCACGAGACGCTGTCCTCGGCGCGCCGGTGGGTGATCGTCGGCATCTTCTGCTTCGGCGCCATCGCGACACCGACGGGTGATCCGCTCTCGCTGATGGTGTTGGCGACGCCGATGTGGCTGCTGTTCGAAGTCGCGGTCTTGGTGTGCCGGGTGCTCGATCGCCGGCGCCGCCGCGTGCTCGGATCCGAGCTGGCCGACGACGAGGCGACCCCGGACGACGAGCTCGACCGCCTGGGCCGAATCGACGACGACGGCTGAGGTCATGACCGACGAGATCGCGCTGCTGGTGAACCCGACGTCCGGTCGAGGGCGGGGAGCACGGGCCGGGCGCCGGGCCGCGGCGCGTCTGGCCGAGGCGGGCCTGCCGGTGCGGGTCCTGACCGGTCGCGACGTCCGTGAGGCCGGTGACCTGGCGCTGGAGAGCGTGGAGTCCGGCGCCCGCTCGCTGGTCGTGGTCGGCGGCGACGGCATGGTGCACCTGGGGCTGCAAGCCGTGGGTGGCGCCGAGACCGTCCTCGGCGTCATTCCGGCCGGGACCGGTAATGACCTCGCTCGATCGCTGGGGTTGCCGCTGAAAGATCCGGTCGCCGCCGCCGATGTCATCGTCGCCGGTGCCGAGCGCGAGATCGATCTGGGCCGGACCGACGGCCAGTGGTTCGCCGGCGTCGTCGCCGCCGGGTTCGACGCCCGTGTCAACGATCGCGTCAACCGAATGCGCTGGCCGAAAGGTCCGCGGCGCTACGACGTCGCCACGATCGCCGAGCTGGGCGTCTTCAAACCCATCTCGTACCACATCGAGCTGGACGACCAGGTTCTCGACACCGAGGCGATGCTGGTGGCAGTCGGCAACCTGCCGTCCTACGGCGGGGGCATGCGGATCACACCGGGTGCGGAACCCGACAACGGGGTGTTCGACGTGCTGGTCGTATCGCCGGTCAGCAAGGCGACGTTGCTCCGGGCGTTTCCGCGGGTGCGCCAAGGTAAACACCTGACGTACCCGTTCGTCTCGGTGCACCGGGCCCGGCGAGTCAAACTCGATGCGGCCGACGTCACGGCCTATGTCGACGGCGAACGTCTCGGGCCGCTGCCCCGCACATTCGATCTCGTCGGTCGCGCCCAGCGGGTGTACGTCCCCGCATCGGGTTAACGTAGGGGCATGAGTTCGCCCGCGGAGCGTTACGCGGCCGCGAGGCAGCGCCAGCGTGAACCGCATTTGCACCGGTTCCGGTCTCAGTACGGCTTCAAGTTCGACGACTTCCAAGTTCGAGCGTGCCGCAGCGTCGAAGCAGGCCGTGGCGTCTTGGTGGCTGCCCCTACCGGCGCCGGCAAGACTCTGGTCGGCGAGTTCGCCGTGTACTTGGCCCTCGAGGAGGGCCGCAAATGCTTCTACACCACGCCGATCAAGGCGCTGTCGAACCAGAAGTACCACGATCTGGTCGCGCGCCACGGTGAGGAGTCGGTGGGCCTGCTCACCGGCGACAACACCGTCAACGGCGAGGCACCGGTAGTCGTGATGACGACCGAGGTGCTGCGGAACATGATCTATGCCGGTTCGCACACGCTGGACGGGCTGTCCTACGTGGTGATGGACGAGGTCCACTACCTGGCCGACCGGTTCCGCGGAGCGGTGTGGGAAGAAGTCATCATCAACCTGCCCGACTCGGTGAGCGTGATCTCCCTGTCGGCGACGGTGTCCAACGCCGAAGAGTTCGGCGAGTGGCTGACCACGGTGCGCGGCGACACCGACGTCGTGGTCGAGGAGCAGCGCCCGGTGCCGTTGTGGCAGCACGTCATGGTCGGGCCGCGGCTGCTCGACCTGTTTGCCCAGTCCGGCTCCGGCGCCGACGCCAAGCGGGTGGTGAACCCACAGCTGACCCGGCTGGCCAGAGATGACCACCGGGTGGGACGCAACGGTGGCCGCCAGGGTCGCGGCTACGGGAACCGGCGCCCGCGAGGGGTCTACACGCCTGGCCGGGTCGAGGTGGTCAACCGGCTCGAGGCTGCTGATCTGCTCCCGGCCATCGTCTTCGTGTTCAGCCGGGCGGGATGCGAGATGGCCGTACAGCAGTGCCTGAGTGCCGGTATCCGGCTGACCTCGGCCGACGAGCGTGACGAGATCCGCGCGGTGATCGAGCGCCGCTGCGCGGACATCCCGGACGACGACCTGCGCGTGCTGGGCTACTACGAATGGGCCGACGGCCTGGAGCGCGGGGTGGCTGCCCACCACGCGGGCATGCTGCCCACGTTCAAAGAGGTCGTCGAGGAGTTGTTCGTTCGTGGCCTGATCCGCGTGGTGTTCGCTACCGAGACGTTGGCGCTGGGCATCAACATGCCGGCGCGTTCGGTGGTCATCGAGCGGCTGGTGAAATGGAACGGCGAAACCCACGCCGACATCACGCCCGGTGAGTACACGCAGCTGACCGGGCGGGCGGGACGTCGTGGCATCGACGTCGAAGGCCACGCGGTGGTCCTGTGGCAGCCGGGGTTCGACCCGACGGCCGTGGCCGGGCTCGCCTCCACCCGGACGTTTCCGCTGCGCTCGTCGTTCCGCCCGTCGTACAACATGGCGGTCAATCTCGTGGACCGCGTGGGGCGCAACGCCGCGCGCGAGATCCTGGAGTCGTCGTTCGCGCAGTTCCAGGCCGACCGCGCCGTGGTGGGCCTGGCGCGGCAGTTGCGCCGCAACCAGGAAGGCCTCGACGGCTACCGCGAGGCCATGACCTGTCACCTGGGCGACTTCGAGGAATACTGGCGGCTTCGGCACGCGATCAAGGACCGCGAGACCGCGCTGGCCCGCGAAGGCACCGCACAACGGCGGGCCGCGGCTGTTGCGGCACTGGAAAAGCTCCGCGCGGGCGACGTCATCCGGGTTCCGCGGGGGAAGTTCGCCGGCTACGCCGTGGTGCTCGATCCAGGCATGTCGGGCGGCGGCAGCGAAGGCGACGGTCCGCGGCCCACCGTGCTCACCGAGGGTCGTCAGGTCCGCAAACTCTCCCTGATCGACTTCCCGTCCGCGGTGGAGCCGCTGACCTCGATGCGGATCCCGCGTTCGTTCAATCCGAAGGTGCCGGCCTCGCGGCGCGATCTCGCCGCGGCGTTGCGGTCCAAGATCCCGGCCGACCACTCCGGTCGTGGTCACCGGCCGCGACGGCCGCGATCGGCCGCTGCCGACGATCCCGAGCTGCACCGGCTGCGGCGGGAGCTGCGGGCCCACCCGTGTCACGGCTGCCCGGACCGTGAGGAGCACGCTCGCTGGGCGGAGCGCTGGTTCCGGCTTCAGCGCGAGAACCACCAGCTCTCGCGGCGGGTGGAGTCGCGGACCAATACCGTGGCGCGGCAGTTCGACCGAGTCTGCGCGGTCCTGGACGACCTGGGCTACCTCGACGGCGACGAGGTCACCGGGCCTGGGCGGCGCCTGGCCCGGCTCTACGGGGAGCTCGACCTGGTGGCCGCCGAATGCCTGCGCACCGGCATGTGGAACGATCTCGACCCCGCCGAGCTGGCCGCCTGCGTCGCGGCCTTGACGTTCGAGTCCCGCCAGCCCGACGAGGGCGTCGTCGCGCACGTGCAGAACGGCCGGGTACGCGACGTCCTCGCGAGCATGACGAGGCTGTGGAACGACCTCGATCATTTGGAGTCCCAGCACGGGCTGGACTTCCTGCGTGAGCCCGATGTGGGCTTCTCGCAAGCCGCCTGGCGGTGGGCGAGCGGGCACCGGCTCGAGGTGGTCCTGGACGAAGCCGATCTGGCCGCCGGCGACTTCGTACGTGCGGTGCGCCAGTTGCTCGACCTGCTCGACCAGATCGCCGTCGCCGCGGCGGGCACTCCGCTGCGCGAGACGGCGCGGCTCGCGTCGGGATCGCTGCGGCGCGGGGTCGTGGCCTACGCGACGCTCAGCTGAGCTCGGTCCGGCTCCCCAATGCTGAGGCGCCTGGGCCGGCCCACTCCACGCGGTATTCGTACGTCTCGCGGGCGCTCTTGGTGTCGGCGGTCAGGCGCAGGATCGTCGGCAACATGAGGTCACGCAGCAGCCTGCCGACCGGCCCTGGGGCTTTGGTGTTGTTGATGCGTGCAGCCGCCTTGATGATCTTCTCGACCCGGGGCCTGCGGACGGACTCGAAGCCGGCGAACGCCTCTGCGGGCGTGCGCGCGTCGCGCAGGGCGGTGGCCAGGACGACGGCGTCCTCGATCGACAGCGATGCTCCCTGGCCCGAGGTCGGTGACGGAGCATGCGCAGCGTCGCCGACGACGATCATCCGGTCGGTGTGCCACCGTGGCAGGTGCGCCATCGTGTGGATCGACGTCATCGGGGCAAAGTCCGGGGTCGCCGCGACGAGGTCCAGAGCAGGCCCGGCGTCGTCGGCATACACCCTCTGGAACGTCTCGCGCCAGCGTTGGGCGGGTACGGCGCGCAGCTGCGTGCGCGGTGGCTCCTTCGGTTCGGGCAGGTTGACGAACCACCAGATCTCACCGTCGGGGGCGACGGCGTAGCCGAAGAAGGCGCGCCGGCCGAAGATCATCTCGTAGCCACCCGGGTTGGCATCGACCTCGACGGCCGAGGCGTAGCCGCCGGTGGTCAGCAGGCCGGCGTAGGCCGGCCGCGGGGCCTCCGGGTCGATGTACGAGCGCACGGTCGAGTGGACGCCGTCGGCGCCGATCAGGATGTCGGACTCGACGACGGCGCCGTCGGCCAGGACGGCTCGCACGCCGTGGGGGTGCTCAGCGACGCGTTCCACCCGGCTGTCCTCACGGATGGTGACGCCACGTCGGCGTGCCTCGTCGCGCAGCGCGGCACTGAGATCGGCCCGGCGCACCGTTTGACTCTGCGTGCCGTCCGGTAGGAGGCCGCCGGTGAAGGTGTCGCCCAGGCGCTTGCCGGTGTGGGTGCGCAACGTGATCGTGGGCGTGGGGAATCCGAGCCCGGTGACGCAATGGTCGGCGTCGATGGCGCGTAGGGCGTTGATGCCGTTGGTGGCCACAGTGAGCATGACGCCGTCGAGATCGGCCGCGGTCGAGCGAGCTTCCAGTACGGTCGTCGCGATACCGGCCTTGGTCAGGGCGATCGCCGTAGCTGATCCGGCGATGCCGCCGCCCACGACCACCGCACTGCGTGGTGCGCTCATGACTGCTCTCCTTCGGGTGGGGACGCGGTACCGGAGTGGTAGTGGTCCCAGGTCCTGAACCAGCCGGCGTCGGGATTGTTGATGCGCTCGATCAGCTCGCGGATGAATCGGGCTTCAGCGCGAAGCAGCGCGACCCGGTAGTCGTCCTCGACGAGGAAGACCGGATGCACGCCGGCGCCGACGACGTCGTCCTTGCGGCGCTCGATGTCGTCGGCGTTGTGCTCGATGCGGTCGAGCCGCGTACGCAGCAGCTCGGTGACCTCGGCCGGGGGAAGGACGATCACCAGTGACAACGCAGCGGCAAAGGCGGGATATTCGTGCCGGGGCGTGGCGAGCAGCTCACGCAGCCAGGAGCGCATCTCAGCCTCTCCGGCCGAGGTCAGCTCGTAAATCGTGTGCTCGGGCTGGTTCCCGGTACGACCGGAGCCGGCCACGGCGATGAAGCCTTCGCGGAGCAGTTGGCGCACGACGCTGTAGAGCGCCCCATAGCTCAACCTGAATGTGCCGGCGGCGTCATTCTCCTTCAGTTGGCGTTGCAGCTCGTAGGCGTGCATCGGGCGCTGGGTGAGGTACGACAGGACCGCCAGACCAAGCAGGTTGCTGACCGGCCGGCGGGATGCGTCTGTGCGTCGCTTCGCCATGGGCGTAATGTAGTCACGTAAAACTAGTCTTGTAAAACTACCCTGTTCATCGCGGTTTGCGGCGAGTGCCTGGGGAACTCACCAGCCCCAGTGATGAGAAGATGTGACGATGCGTCTTCTGGTGCTCGGTGGGTCCGCCTTCCTCGGCCGCGCGGTCGTCGATGCCGCAGTCGAGCGCGGCTGGGAGGTGACGACGTTCAATCGCGGCCAGTCCCGCAACGCTCACCCGCGGGTCGAGTGCCTCCGTGGCGACCGGCTCGACCCGGACAGCCTGACGCCCCTGCGCACACGGGAATGGGACGCGGTGGTCGACACCTGGTCCGGGATCCCACGAGCGGTCCGCGACAGCGCGGCAGCGTTGTCCGGTCGAGTCGGCCACTACGGCTACGTGTCCAGCCGCTCGGTGTACCGCCCGCCGCTGGCCGTCGGCGCGGACGAGACCGCCCCGGTCGTGGCCTCGTCACCTGACGCCGAGGACGGCTCCTACGCCGAGATGAAGGCGGGGGGAGAACTGGCGGCGCAGGCCGCGTTCGGCGACCAGGCCTTGTGCGCGCGGGCCGGCCTGGTGATCGGACCGTACGAAGACGTCGGCCGGTTGCCCTGGTGGCTGTTGCGTGCCAGTCGCGGTGGCCCCATGCTGGCGCCCGGGCCGCCGGAATTGCCGCTGCAGTACATCGACGCCCGTGACCTGGCCAGCTGGCTGCTCGATTGCGCTCAACGACGTATCGGCGGCGCGTTCAACGTCGTGAGCGCTCAGGGACACGCGACGATGCAGCAGCTGTTGTCGAGCTGTGTCGACGTGACGGGTCACGTCGCCGAGCTGGTCTGGGTGCGGCCGGAGCAGGTCCTCGCCCATGGCGTGGAGCCGTGGAACGACCTCCCGGTGTGGATCCCGCCGGGCCATCCGTACTCCGAACTCGGCCTGCACACCGGCGACGTCACCAAGGCGTACCAGACCGGGCTACAGCCGCGCCCCATCGAGGAGACCGTGGCCGACACGTGGGCATGGCTGCGCGAGGTCGACGGCGCGGCGCCGCAGCGTGACGACCGCTCACCGGTCGGCTTGAGCGCCGAGACCGAAGCGGCCATCCTGGCGTCGGCGTCACCGTTCACAACCGGTTAACACGCCCGTGCCTACGTTCGTTGCTCATGAGACGACGTGTTGGTGTTGCCGCTGCGACCTTGGTGTTCCTCGCGGCATGTGCGGGCGACGGCGACCTGAGTGATGGCGAGCGCGCGCCCGAGTGTCCAACCGAGCTCATCGAAGCGCTCAGCGCGTGGGAGGACGCGGGGTTCAGCGGATCCATCGCCGTCTCGACCGCCGGCGAGTTCGACTGTCGTGCCGGCTTCGGCGAGGCGGATCGATCCGACGGCATGCCCAACACACCAGACACCGTGTACAGCATCGGGTCGGTGTCCAAGGCATTCACCGCCGCAGCGGTCGCCGGCCTGGTCGACGACGGGCGCGTGGCCTTGACCGACCGCGCGGGAGATGTCGTGCCCGGGTTACGTGGTGCGGCAGCGGACGCCACGATCAAGCAGCTTCTGTTGCACACCAGCGGGCTGAGCGGTTCACATGGTGCGGACCACGAGCCGCTGAGCCGTAGCCAGGCGATCGCCGCGATCAACACCATGCGGCCGGCCTTCACGCCGGGCACCGATCACCTGTACTCGAACTCCGGCTACACCCTGCTGGCGGCCGTGGTCGAGGAAGCGGCCCAGACCAGCTTCCGTGAGTACCTCACGGCGCGGATCCTCCGATTGCCCGACGGTGATGTCGCCGGTGGCTTCTGGGATGGCCGACCGGCCGCGGCCGGGCCGCGCGCGATCGGCTACCACCGGGCGGGAGCGACCAGCGCCATGGGCGACTTCGCAGGACCGCACTGGGCTCTGCAGGGCAACGGCGACCTCGCTGATGACGATGCCGGATCTCGCGGCATGGACACACGCGTTGTTCACCGGACAGATCATCGCGCCGGACGCCGTAGACCTGATCAACGGCACTACCTTGATCAACGACGCGTCCGAGACTCCCGGCTGGGTCGCCCACCCGGCATCGGACTACGGTCAGCCGTTTCTGACCAGTACAGGTGGGGGCGGCGATATCGGGCACGAGGTCGTCATCGCGTGGGTTCCCGACGGCGAGCGAGCTGTGGCGATCGCGTCCAACACGCCCGCGATCACGGCCGGTGAGCTGCTGCGAGCGATCGGGCCGGCGTTGATGACAGGACAGGCACTGCCGGTTCCCGACCGGCGCGCAGCCGACGCCGCTGACGTCCAGCTCAGGGCCGGCCGTCGTGCCCACGTGACGAGATCTGCTGGACGGCCCAGGCATTGCCGTCGGGGTCGTTGAAGAACACGAAGCCGACGTTGTCGAGAGGATCGGGCATGGGCTGCGGGTTGGCGCCGAGGACCTGGACGTCGCTGACGTTCACGCCGCGCTCGAGCAGCGTGGCACGCGCGGCGTTGATGTCCGGCACGACGAGCTGCAGGCCCTTGAGCGAACCGGGTTCCATCGCGGGGACGGCATCACCTTCGCCGATGACGATGGAGCAGCCCGATCCCGGTGGTGTCAGTTGGACGATCCGGGTGCCCTCGGCGATCGGGGTGTCGTGGTCGACGACGAACCCCAACTGGTCGGCGTAGAAGGCCTTGGCGCGGTTCACGTCGCTGACCGGAACGATCACGACCTCGAGACTCCACTGCATCGCGGGCTCCTCTCTGTCATCACGCTGATACCGAACGGCCCCGCAGGGCATGGAGCACGCGGTTGAGCGAGGAGTCGATGCCCCACCGTTCGCCCAGGGCGACCAGCGCTTCCGGGTCGGCGGGCTCGCTGGGCAACGCGTCGTCGTAGTCAGGCAGCGGCACGTCGGTGCGCACCGCGACGACCGCCGGCGCGACGGCGAGGTAGTCGCGGGCGTCGGCCAGCTTGCGCCGCAGCGTCGGCGACAGGTCGGCCGCGGGATCGTCGAGCGCGGCGAGCAGGCCCGGCACGTCGCCGAAGCGCGTGATGAGCGTGGCGGCCGTCTTGTCACCGACACCGGAGACGCCGGGCAGGCCGTCGCTCGGGTCGCCGCGCAGCGTGGCGAAATCGGCGTACGCCCGGCCGGGGATGGCGTACTTGCTCGCCACGACGGACTCGTCGACGATCTCGTGCTTGCCGACCCCTCGGGCGGTGTAGAGGATCCGTACTCCGCGCGCGTCGTCAACCAGTTGGAACAGATCGCGGTCACCGGTGACGATGTCGACCGGGCCGGTGTCACGGGTCGCCAACGTGCCGATGACGTCGTCGGCCTCGAAACCCGGAACCCCGACGTGCGCGAGGCCCAACGCGTCCAGGACCTCGAGGATGACCGGCACCTGCGCTTCGAGCGCGGGCGGGATCTGTTCGGCATTGGTCGCGGGATCAGCGACCCGGTGTTGTTTGTAGGTCGGCAGCAGCTCCACCCGGAAGGCAGGGCGCCAGTCGGCATCGAGGCACGCGACCAACCGGTCGGGGGAGCGGTCGGTCACCAGCCGGGCGATGAAGTCGAGCAAGCCGCGTACGGCGTTCACCGGGGTGCCGTCCGGCGCGGTGATCGACTCCGGAACTCCGTAGAAAGCCCGGAAGTACAGCGACGCCGTGTCCAGCAGGAGAAGCTTGTGGTCCCTAGCCATGCACGCAGCTTAGACGCGAGCGGTGACAGCGGCGCATTCAAGAATCCGGAGCACTGATCAGCACGCCGGTCGCGTACATCCGATGCGAGGCGCCCCACCGGGGCCAGCACGTGGTCAAGGTGATGCGCCGCTCGGTGGGTCGGGTTCCGGGCGGCTGCCCAGGAACGGGGTCGACCACCCAGGTGTCGTTGATGTTGATCTTGTTGCCGTCGTCGTCGCCGTCGGGGGCGTCATCGAGCTCGTAGACGTAGACGCCATCAGCCATCTCGACCTCGATCCGATCGCCGACATGCAGCTCAGGGAACTGCGCGAACGGCTCGCCGTGTCCGGCCCGGTGCGCGGCCAAGCCGACGTTACCGAGTTCGCCCGGGTCGGCGGTGTCCGGGTAGTGGCCAGGGCCGTCCGCGAGATGTTCCGGCTCGACACCCTGGACGATGATCTTCTCGTAGTCGTCACCGAAACGTGGAATGCGCAGGATGCCATAGGCCTCGCCTTCGGCGATCTCGTCCGGGCCTGATGGGTCGGAGGGGTCGTCGAGTCCGGCCCAGCGCTGTTCCAGCTCGCGGCCGAGGTCGTCCTGGGCCTGTGCCGTCTGCAGCCCGGTTCCCCAGAGCATGTAGACCACGAACAGCAGAACCACGGCGCCAGCGGTGAGGAGGAGTTCGCCGACGACACCGACGGCCACGGCCCAGGCACTACGCCGAGGTGGTTGCCGACTTGCACGCACCCCGTCACGTGGCATGGACACGACTTTAATGCGGCGCTCACGATGGCGGAACACATGCGCGACCATGTTCGTGCGCGGGTAGCGTCAGGGTCATGCTGATAGCCGAGGATCTGTTGCTGTTGTTCTATGACGACGAATCCGGGCGAGCGTCTTTCGACGGCACCAAGGTCGGCTATGCGCTGGCCGGCGCCGTTCTGGTCGAGCTGTCGATGCTCGGCAAGGTCGGCATAGCCGAACGCGGCGAGGCGGTCCGAGCTGGGCGGATCATGGTCCGCGACGAGACGCCGACCGGTGACGACGTGCTCGACACCGGGCTGAAGCGACTCGCTCACCGGACGGGGCAAAAGCCGAAGGGCGTACTCGGGTCGCTGCGGAAAGACCTGCGTGAACGACTGCTCGAGAGACTGGCCGATTCCGGGCACCTGCGGCGCGACAAGCGCAAGATTCTCGGCCTGTTCCCCAGCACCCGGTGGCCTTCGGCCAACGCGGTTCACAAGAACCAGGTGCGCGAGAGCCTGCGGTCGGCCTTGGTTTCCGGCACTCGCCCGGACGACCGCACGGCTGCATTGATCGCGCTGCTGGTGGCCATCGACGGTGTCACCAAGGTGGTACCCACCGACCACAAGAAGGCGACGAAACGCCGGGCCAAAGAGATCTCGGAGAGCGACTGGGCGGCCGAGGCGGTACGCAAGGCCGTGCAGGAGGTCAACACCGTCGTCATCGCCGCGGTGGCCGCGTCGGCGGCGGCAGGATCGGCCGGGGGCAGTTGACGGTAGAAATACACCCATGACCCAGGACCACCAT
The DNA here is from genome assembly GCF_027324685.1 of Haloactinopolyspora sp. Classification (NCBI taxonomy): domain Bacteria; kingdom Bacillati; phylum Actinomycetota; class Actinomycetes; order Jiangellales; family Jiangellaceae; genus Haloactinopolyspora; species Haloactinopolyspora sp. Next base: position 21,043 of record NZ_DAHVSH010000044.1, on the reverse strand, counting down.
GACCGCCTGGACCGCGCCCGAACAGCGGCCGGCGAGGCCGGCATCGACGCCTTGCTCATCACCCCGGGCGCTGCGCTGCGGTATCTGACCGGATACGACGCCCTTCCACTCGAGCGGCTGACGTGCTTGATCGTCCCGTCCCACGGCCCGGTCAGCCTGGTGGTGCCTGCGTTGGAGGAGCCTGCCGCGCGCGCGTCGGTACCGGAGGGGTTGACTGTCACAGCGTGGCCGGAGACCGACGATCCGGTCGACGTGGTGGCCGCACAACTACGGGGTGTCCGCCGGGTCGGCCTGGACGACGAGATGTGGGCGGAGAAGGTCCTGCGGCTTCGCGCGGCGATGCCGGCCGCCGAGCAGACACTGGCCGGCCCGGTGCTGTCCCGGCTGCGGGTGCGCAAGTCCGGCGCGGAGATCGACGCACTGCGAGCCGCGGGAGCGGCCATCGACCGGGTGCATGCCCGGATGGGCGAGTGGCTGCGCGCCGGTCGCACGGAGGCCGAGGTGGCCCGTGACATCGCCGCCGCCATCGTTGCCGAGGGTCATCGGCAGGTCGACTTCGTGATCGTCGCGTCGGGCCCGAACTCGGCCAGTCCCCATCACGACAGCGGTGAGCGGGTCATCGAGGCCGGCGACGCGGTGGTGGTCGACATCGGCGGCACGATCGAGGCCGGGTACTGCTCCGACGAGACCCGCACCTACGCCGTCGGCGAACCCTCGGCTGAGTTCCAGGACGCCTACGCCGTCCTGCAGCGTGCACAGCAAGCCGCGGTGCGCCGAGTCGCGCCGGGGGTGACGTCGGGGGCGATCGACGCAGCGGCCCGAGACGCCTTGACCGACGCCGGGCTCGGCGAGTACTTCATCCACCGCACCGGCCACGGCATCGGCGTCGAGACCCATGAAGAGCCGTACATCATGCCCGGCAGCGCCGAACCGGTCGAACCCGGCATGGCGTTCTCGATCGAGCCCGGGTTCTACGTGCCGGGACGGCACGGGGCCCGGATCGAGGACATCGTCGTCGTCACCGAGGCCGGTGTGGAACTTCTCAACCACAGGCCGAGGGAGTTGCAGGTCCTTCCTGTCCGCTAGTCGCTGATCGGTCAGGTCGCCGGCGGAATGTTGTGGTTGTACCTGAACAGGTTGCCGGGATCGTAATCGCGCTTGACCTCGGTGAGCCGGGTGTAGGTGGCGGGGTCGTAGGCGGCGCGTACCTCGTCCGTGGTCGAGCCGTGATGCAGGAAGTTCAGGAACATGCCGACACGAGTGTCGTCGGCGATGCCGGCCAGCGCCTCGTCCATCAGATCAACGGTCGTGGCGGCCTGCGCTTCATCCGCCGGAGCGGCGTGCATCGCCACGAGGTAGGGCGCATCGCGATGCGGGATCGCGCTGGAGTCTCGCGGCGCGCGGGCTGCAGCGCCACCGAGGTGGCGGATCTCGAGCGCCGAGATGGGGGAGTTCGGACCGCCGGCAGCGGTGAGCTGCGCGATCGTGGGCTCGGACAGGCTGGTGAGCAGCGCGCTGCGCCCGGCGGATGTGGACGGGTCTTCGGGCTCCATGCCGGACATCGCCGCGCGAAGGTAGCCCGACGGGGCGAACGTGTCGATGAGTGGCGCACCGAGCTGGGAACGAAGTTGGTCGAGCGCGGCGGTGTCGGCGCCCACGACCGTGGCCAGCACCATGACCAGATGTTGCCCGCGCATCGGCTCGGGCACCTCGGGCACGGAGGGAATGGTGACCAGCATGACGATCGACGTGACGTCGTCAGGGACGTGCTGCGTCCACTGGGCCCAGGCGCTGACTACCTCAGCTGCACGTGCACCGGGGTAGGCCATCATGCCGTTGACGACCTGGGGCACCGGATACAACCGGAGGTCGACTGAGGTGACCACGCCGAAGTTGCCGCCGCCGCCCTTGAGTGCCCAGAACAGATCCGGATTCTGGGCGTCGTCGGCTCGCACCAACTCACCGTCGGCGGTCACGAGGTCGGCTCCCAGCAGGCTGTCGGCGGCGAAGCCGAAGGTTCGCATGGTGATACCGAGCCCGCCGCCGAGGGTGTACCCCACGACGCCCACGCCGTGTGCGGTACCCGACAGACCGATCAAACCGTACGGATCGGTGGCCTCCAGAACCGAGCGCCACCGCTGCCCGGCGCCCAGCCGGGCGAGCTGGGCGCCGGGGTCGACCTGGAGGTCGGTCATCCTGGAGACGTTGACGACGATGCCGCCGTCGCACGGATGTACCGCACCGTGCCCGGAGGACTGCACAGCCAGGGGCAGGCCAGCGCCTGCGGCGACGCGGACGGCAGCCTGGACGTCGGCGGTGGACTCAGCCATCACCACGAGGGCCGGCTGTTGGTCGATGGACAGGTTCCACGGGCGGCGCAGTGACTCGTAGCCGTCGTCGTGCGGGCCGAATGCGCGGCCGGCCAGAGCCGAGCGCAGGTGTTGAACGTCGTTCATGGCGATGAAGCTCCCCGGGTTGTCGGTGCAGGTGCGTCGGCTGCGTCCAGTCGATGACGACAGTGTCTAGGTCGCCACCGACAAGGTCGCGGTGACCGTGTTCGGGTCGGCGGCGGCGTCCAAGAGCGCATGCGCCAGATCGGCGCGCGGCATCCGGTAGCCGCCCCGGACCGAGCCGCTTTCGTTGACGCGGAAGCGCCCGGTGTACGGGCGGTCGGTCAGCTGGGGCGGGCGCACGATGGTCCAGTCGAGGCCGCTGTTGACGACGATGCGTTCGAGTTCGCGCATGTCGTTGAACGGGTGGCGCAGGATCCGGTTGAGGATCGGCTTGACCACCCAGCGGACGAACAGCGGGTCGCCGTCGGTGGAGATGCCGGCGGCACTGGTCACGACCAGGCGCGTGAGTCCGCTCTTCGACATCGCGGCGGTGATCGACCGAGCGCTGTCGGTGCAGGTCGTGGTGGGTCCGTTGCCGTTGGGTCCCAGCGCCGACACGACGGCGTCGTGGCTCTCGAGGACGGGTGCGAGGTGGGCGGGGTCCATGACGTCGGCGGTGACGACGTCGAGCGGCTCGGAACCGGCGACACGGAGTTTCGTGGGGTCGCGCACCACGGCAGTGACGGTGTGACCCCGGTCGATGGCCTGTTCGACGACGTGTCGGCCGGTACGACCGGTGGCGCCGAGTACGACGATGCGCATGGAAGTTCCTTTGGTGGTCAGGGTGAGTAAGTGTTTACTAACCGCTAGTCTGGTAAACGTTCACTCACCTGTCAAGAAGGGGCGACGTTGACGACGCGAGACCGGATCCTCGACGCAGCCGCGCGGATCATGCGCACCGAAGGTGTGGCCCGGGCGACGACCAGACAGATCGCGCGCGAGGCCGGGTATTCCGAGGCGACGCTGTACAAGCACTTCAGCGACAAGGCCGACCTGTTCAAGGGTGTGCTGCGCGAACGCATGCCCAGCCTCGTGGCCACGCTGGAACAGCTCCACAGCCGAATCGGGCAGGGGAGCGTGCGCGACAACCTGGTCGACGTGACGACGGCCGCCCTGGCGTTCTACGAGGACTCCTTGCCGATGACGGCCGGGCTGTTCGCCGAACGCCACCGACTCGACGAGCACGTGGCCGGGCTGCGGCGTGGTGGGGGCGGGCCCGGCGTGCCGAACCAGGTGTTGGCGCAGTATCTGCGGGCGGAGCAAGCGGCCGGGCGCATCGGCGCGCACGTCGTCCCCGAAGCGGTCGCGGCGTTGTTGTTCGGCGCGTGCCTGCAACGGGCTTTGCTGGCGGCGTTCGCCGAGGACGACGGCGCTGATCGCGTCGAGACGGCGACGACGCTGGTGGACACCTTGCTGACCGGGATCGCCGGTCAGTGAGCCGAGGGCACGAAAAACGGCGCGGGCGGGGCGGACGGCGCTGGTTGTACTACGACGGGCCCGGCGCACCATAGAGTGAGCTGCGTGGAAGAGATCGACAGGAAGATCGTGGCGCTGCTGGAGCAGGACGGCCGGATGAGCTACACCGATCTCGGCAAGGCGACCGGCCTGTCCACGTCCGCTGTGCACCAGCGTGTGCGCCGGCTCGAGGAGCGCGGCGTCATCCAGGGATATGCCGCCGTCGTCGACCACGAAGCGCTGGGCTTGTCGCTGACGGCGTTCATCTCCATCAAGCCGATCGACCCGAGCGAACCCGATGACACGCCGGACCGGCTGGCCGGCATCCCGGAGATCGAAGCGTGCTACTCGGTGGCAGGGGATGAGAACTACATCCTCAAGGTCCGCGTCGCCAAGCCGGTCGATCTCGAACAGTTGCTGGCCCGGATCCGGTCGTCGGCCAACGTGTCCACCCGGACCACCATCGTGTTGTCCACGCCGTACGAGAATCGGCCGATGACCTAGACGGCCTCCACTCCGCCGAGTCCAATCCCTTCGCGGGACATTCGTTATCGACTTGTCACCAAGCCAGGAGAGGCGTCGCTTCGAAGTTGTTATAACATTCCAACGTCATACCTAATCCGCGACCGCACGCTGGGAGAACGACCATGGTCGGACTGAACCGAGGGCGATGGATGGTCTCCGCCCTGGCTGCGTTGACGATGTTGGCCGCCTGTGGATCCGACGGCGCGGAATCCGGGGAAGACGGGAACGTCCAGATCTCGTTCCTGACGCACTGGGGGCCGGACCAGGTCACCATGCTGAACGAGGCGGTCGAGGCGTTTGAAGAGGAGAACCCGGACATCAGCGTCGAGGTCCGGGCGGTGCCGTTCGCGAATCTGCTCAGCACCTTGCGTACTCAGGGCTCCTCGCCGAACGGGCCGACCATGGCCAGCGTGTACGACCTGTGGCTGCCCGAGCTCGTCCGCGACGGTCTGGCCGCCCCGGCGCCGGACGCGGTCGCCGACGAGGTGACCTCAGGCTGGCCGGAGAATCTCGTCGACGTCATCACCGTCGACGACGCCGTCCGCGGCTTCCCGAACGAGGTCAACCTCTACGCCCTCAACTACAACAAGGCGTTGTTCGACGAGGCCGGTATCGACGCGCCGCCCACCACCTGGGACGAGCTTCGCGACACGGCCGAGCAGCTGACCGACCCCGAGAAGGGACAGCAGGGCTTCGGTGTGATCACCAGCTGGCCGGCGGGCAGCGTCCACCCGTGGCTGTCGCTCGTTGCATCCAATGGCGGGCAGTTGCTCGACGGAAACACCGCGCAGCTGGAGGCCGGTCCGGTTCTGGAGACCACGCAGTTGTACGCCGACCTGGTGGCCGACGGTTCGACGGTGCCGGAGATGAGTACGGCCAACGCGAACACGACCGGGCCGTACCTCGACAACTTCGTCAACGGCAAGACTGCCATGATCATCATGGCGAACTGGTGGAAGGGCTCCTTGAGCGAGGCGATGGGGGACCGCTTCGACGACGTGGGGGTCGCACCGATCCCGGTCGGGCCATCGGGCAGCGAGCCGACCGGCGTGTCGTACTCCTGGCTCACCGTCGTCAACGAGCAGGCACAGCCTGCCCAGCAGGAAGCAGCCTGGAAGTTCCTGAGCTGGCTGAACGGGGAGTCCAGCGGTGAAGACGGATCGTCGGCGATGGGCGACATCCTGATGTCCATGGGCATCCTGCCCAGCCGTACCGGTGACCTCGACGCGCACGCCGACGATCTCTCCGACCCGTTCCTGTCCGCCTACGTCGACCAGTTGCCGGCCGCCACGCCGTTCCCGATCGTCCTGGGCGGTGAAGAGCTGACGGTGTCGGTCCAGCAGCAACTCGAGAACGTGATCTTCGGCTCCAGCGACCCGGAGACGGCCATGGGACAGGCCCAGTCGGAGGCCCAGGCCATCCTCGACAAGTCCGGTGAGTGAGTCGCCCGACGATGACGATCACCCGACAGGCCGCACCGGCAGCGCCCGTGGCCACCGCGAAGCTCGGTGGCCCCAGCGACCGCAAGTGGGCGGCGATCTTCGTGTCGCCCGCGGTGCTGATCATGACGGCGTTCATGCTCGTGCCGATCCTGCTGACCTTGTGGATCAGCCTGCACGAGTGGTCGATGCTCACTCCGATCGGCGACATGACGTGGCGGGGGCTGGGAAACTACGCCGACCTCATCGGCGATCCGGCCTTCCGCGGCTCGATGCGCAACACCATCGTCTACGTCCTGCTCGTCGTCGCGTTGACGGTACCGCTGGCGGTGTTGCTCGGCCTGTTGCTGTACTTCCCCCGGGTGGGCGGCAAGGGTGCGGTCCGTACCGCGTTGTTCGCCACCTACGTGATCCCGACGGTGGCGATCGCAATGGTCTGGGGCGCGCTGTACGCCCCGACCTACGGCCCGTTCGACCAGATTCTCGGCTGGTTCGGGATCTCCGGCGTCGGCTGGCTGAGCTCGCCCAGCACCGCACTGATCAGCCTGGTGATCTTTCACGTCTGGCAGATGGTCGGGTACTACACCGTGCTCGTCGTCGCGGGCCTGACCCAGATCCCCGGTGACCTCTACGAGGTGGCGCGCGTCGACGGCGCGGGGTTCTGGCGCCAGACGGTGTCGATCACGTTGCCGATGCTGGGACGCACGATGACGTTCATCGTGCTGGTGGCGGTGGTCAACGCCGTGCAGGTGTTCGACCCGATCTACATCCTGACCCAGGGCGGACCGGCGGGCAGCACGGACATCGTGTCCTTCTCGATCCAACGCGCCGCATTCCAGTACGGCCTGGCCGGGCAGGCCAGCGCGATGGCGTTCTCGCTGTTCATCGTGATGATCGCCGTAGTGGCGGCGATCATGGCCGCGATGCGGAGGCGGCGATGACCAACGCATGGCGAAAGATGATCGCCCGGTCCGGGCTGCGACTGCTCCTGGCGCTCGTCCTCCTGGTCCCGGTCTTCCCGCTGGCGTGGATGCTGCTGTCCAGCGTCAAGAGCCCGCAGGAATTGATGCAGACACCGCCGAGCTGGTGGCCGGAGCAGCCGAGCCTGGACGCCTACCGCACGGTGTTCGAGATCCTTCCGTTCGGACGGGCGTTCGGCAACAGCTTCCTGGTGGCCGGTGTCGCCACCCTGTCCGTGGTCGTCACCAGTGTGCTGGCCGGTTACGCCTTCGCGAAATATCGCTTCAAGGGCCGCGACACCCTGTTCTGGGTCCTCGTCGGCACGATGTTCCTGCCGCCGGTCGTCATGCTCGTGCCGCTGTACTGGCTGGTGTCACAGTTGGGCCTGTCCGACAGCTATCTGGGCGTGATGCTTCCGTGGCTGGCCAACGGGTTCGGCATCTTCTTGATGCGTCAGTTCATCGCGGACGTGCCCGACGAGCTGATCGACGCCGCCCGCCTCGACGGGGCGGGCGAGGCACGCATCGTGCGCACCGTCGTCGCGCCGTTGGTCATGCCTGCCGTGGTGACGTTGTCGATCTTCGCCTTCGTCTTCTACTGGAACAACTTCTTGTGGCCGCTGTCCATTCTGCAGACCACCGAGAAGTTCCCGGTCGTGCTCATGCTCAGCCAGTTGCTGTCGTACAGCACGAGCGTGCAGTACCAGAACGTCGTCATGGCCGGGGCAGCCGTCGCCAGCATCCCGACCATCGTGTTGTTCCTGCTCACCCAGCGGGTGTTCGTCGCCGGGATCGCCCGGACGGGGGTGAAGGGATGAGTGGCGAGAGCGAGGTCGCCGCAGGACGATGCCTGCTCGGGGTGGACCTGGGCGGGACCCGGCTCCGGCTGCTCGTCGAGCGTCCCGACGGTGACCGCGAGCCGTTGGTCACGACCGCCGCGCCGGGGTCGTACGCCGAGCTGATCGAGACGATCGCGCTGCAGGCACGAGCCGCGCCAGTTGCCGTCGACGCCGTCGGCCTGGGCATTCCCGGCACCTGTCATGGTTCGCGGGCCGGGTTCGTTCCCGCGTTGCCGTGGTTGGACGGCCGTGATGTCGGTGCCGATCTGAGCGCCCGGCTGGCCGCGGAGGTGACGGTTGCGAACGACGCTCAATTGAGCCTGCTGGCAGAAGCCCGGACCGGCGCGGCGCGCGATGCCGACTCGGCGATCATGGTCACGGTCGGCACGGGCATCGGTGGAGCGATGATGCTCGGTGGCCGGTTGTGGCGCGGTGCCCACGGCAGTGCCGGCTCGTGGGGATGGCTCGACGCTGCGGAGGCCGAGCCCGACGCGGTGCACGGTCCGTTCGAACAGGTCGCTTCGGGTTCCGCTCTTGATGCACTCGCCGGCGACATCGGCGGGGAGGACGTGGTCGAACGGGCACGGCGCGGTGAGCGCGGAGCGCAGCAGATCGTCGAGACCTACGCCCGCCGGCTCGGCCGCGGCCTCGCCGGGCTGTGCAGCGCCCTGGACCCCGAAGTAGTCGTCATGGCCGGAGGCGTGGTCGCTGCGTTCGACGTGATCGGACCGGTGATGAACGACGAACGCCGCCGCTGGAGCTCCCCTGATGGACGTGGCATCCGGGTGGTTCCGGCCGAGCTCGGCGCTTCGGCGGGGGTCGCCGGAGCGCTCGAAGCTGCCCGCCGCGGCCAGGAGGTGTGGGCATGACCGCGATTCCGTACTCGACGGCACTCGACCCAGCATCCGGTGTGCCCCTGTACATGCAGGTCGAACAGAGCCTGCAAGAACGTGTCGACGCCGGCGAGTGGCAGGCCGGTGAGAGGGTGCCCACGGAAGGCGAGCTGTGCGAGGCCTACGGGGTCAGCCGGGTGACGATCCGCCAGGCCCTGGCCCGGATGGTCGACCGCGGTGTCCTGGTCCGAGAGCGTGGCCGCGGCACGTTCGTCCGCGACCAGAGCCTCACCGCGGGAGCGCGCGGCGTGACGTCGTTCACCGTCGAGATGGCCGCCATCGGCCTCGAAGCCGGCAGCCTGGTGGTCAGCATGGCGCCGACCACGGCCGCGCGGGCGGGGGTGCCACCGGAGATGGGACTGGGCCCAGACGATCCCGTCGTCGAGATCAGGCGATTGCGCACCGGCGGTGGCCGCCCGGTGGGCGTACAGACCAGCGTGTTGTCGCTGGCCAGATTCCCCGGCCTGGACGAGATCGATCTCGGCACGGGTTCGCTGTACGAACTGCTGCGAACGCGGTACGGCGTGACCCCGGTCGAGGCGGTCGAGACCTTCACCGTCGGCGGTGTGCTTGCCGAGGACGCCGAGCTCCTCGAGGTGAAGGTCGGCACCCATGCCTTCTACGTCAGCCGGGTCACCTCCGACGCCAGGGGTGTCTTCGAGTACTGCCACAGCGTCATGCGTGGCGACCGCTACCGGCTTCGGCTCGGCCTGCGGAATCAGTGAAAACGAAAGGGAAACGTTCATGAACACGACGGCCCGCTACACCCGCGCGCTGATCGAACTGCTCGACAAGCTCGCCGAGAGCCAGAACCAGGTCCTCGACGACGTGGCCCATCGAGCCGCGGACGCGTTGCAGTCCGGCGGGTTGATCCACTTGTTCGGCAGTGGACACTCGGTGATCCCGACCATCGAGGCGTTTCCTCGCTACGGGAGCTTCGCCGGTATCCACCCGCTCACCGACCCGAGGCTGATGTGGCATGACGTGCTCGGCTCCGGAGGCGTCCGAGAGCTGCTGTGGCTGGAACGCACGGAGGGTTACATCGACAAGTTCCTCGACCACGAGCCGCTGAACCCCGGTGACCTACTGGTCGTGTACTCGCATGGCGGTCGCAACTCCGCCGGAATCGAGGCGGCCATGTATGCGCGCGAGCGCGGCCTGACCACGGTGGCCGTGACCTCAGCGGAGAACCTGTCCCGACCCGCTGAGCACTCCAGCGGCCGGCGGCTGGGCGAGGTGTGCGATCTCGTCGTCGACACCGGCGTGCCGGTCCAAGACGCCATCGTCGACATCGAGGGCTGGAGCAGGCCGGTGGGCGGCGCTTCGACCGTGGTGGCAGCGACCGTGAGCCACGAGATCATCACCCGCACGGCCAGCGTCCTCGCCGACCGAGGCGTGGAGTTGCCGACGTTCGTGTCCCCGACCGTGCCGGGGGCCAGCCTCGCGTCGAACGACGAGGTCTTCGACGCCCACCGTGCCCTGGTGCACGCCGCCGAGGGGCGCGCGCTGGGCGTATCGGGCTGAGGCCAGGCAAGCCCGGGGCGGCCAGCTGCTCGACGGTGTCAGCTCGGCTCGCCCCGGGCCTTGCGCCGCACCACCACGACGATGTCGATCAGGGCGATCACGGCCAACAGGGCGAGCACGACGACCAGGACGACCGGGGCGTCGGCCGCGGCCAGCCACACGGCCGCGATACCGCACACGAGCAAGCCGAAGAGCGCGAGCAGGAGACGCAGCGTCAGGGCACTTCGAGCCGGCGAGGCGCCCCCGATGCCGGCGGTCGGGTCATGGTGATCGGTTCGGCCGGCTCGGTGCTCACCAGGCTGCTCGCCTGCGGACGGACGATGCTCGTCGCTCATGTCACCACGCTCCACCGGTACGACGACGCCTACCGGGTTCACTACCCACTGACCGGCGGTGGACTCGTCCTCAGGTGAAGGCCGACTCGCCGGTCAGGGCCTGACCGATGACGAGCTGATGTACCTCGGAGGTCCCCTCGTACGTCAGGACGGACTCCAGATTGTTGGCGTGGCGCAGCGGCGAGTACTCCAAGGTGATCCCGCTGGCGCCGAGAATCGTGCGGCATTCACGGGCGATGGCCAGGGCCTCGCGGACGTTGTTCAGCTTGCCGAAGCTGATCTGTCGCGGTTGAAGCTCGCCGGCGTCCTTCAGCCGCCCCAGATGCAACGCGAGCAGATACCCCTTCTGCAGCTCGAGCGTCATGTCCGCGAGCTTGGTCTGGGTGATCTGATACGACGACAGCGAGCGATCGAAGACCTCACGGCTGGCGGCGTAGTCCAGCGCGGTCTGCAGGCAGTCGCGCGCCGCGCCGAGCGCACCGAAGACGATGCCGAAACGCGCCTCGTTCAGGCAGGACAACGGCCCGCGCAGGCTCGACACCTCGGGCAGGACGGCATCGGCGGGCAGACGGACGTTCTCCAGGACCAGCTCGCTGGTGATCGAGGCGCGCAGCGACAGCTTCCGGGTGATCTTCGGCGCGCTGAACCCGGGCGTACCCGCCGGAACCAGGAAGCCGCGTACGCCGTCGTCGGTCTTGGCCCACACCACGGCGACATCGGCGACCGAGCCGTTGGTGATCCACATCTTGGTGCCGTCGAGCACCCAGTCGTCGCCGTCGCGGCGGGCGCGGGTCCGCATGCCGGCGGGGTTGGAGCCGAAGTCGGCCTCGGTGAGGCCGAAACAGCCGATCAGCTCGCCGGCTGCCATGCCGGGCAGCCAGCGCTGCTTCTGCTCTTCCGAGCCGAAGGCGTGGATGGCGAACATCGCCAGTGAACCTTGCACGGAAACCAGGCTGCGCACCCCGGAGTCGCCGGCTTCCAGCTCCATACAGGCCAGGCCGTAGGAGGTGGCGTTCGTGCCTGCGCACCCGTAACCCTCGAGGTGCATGCCGAGCAGGCCGAGCTTGCCGGCCTCGCGCGCGGTCTCGCGCACGGTGTCGTCGTCGATGCCCTGCTCGTACCACTCGGCGACGTTCGGGCGCACGCGATCGTCGACGAACTTGCGCACGGTGTCGCGGATGGCTCGTTCCTCGTCGTCGAGGAGGTGCTCGGTGCTCAACAGATCAAGCGGCGCGGTGCCGGTCATGTCACTCCTTTTCGGCCAGTTCGACGGCGGCCGTCTCGATGTCGTGCTCACTCAGCAGGACGTGGTTGGCAGCCGTACCCAGCGGCACGAAGCTGTCGTGCGCGCTGACGCGAGCGGCGGACCCGGCGTAGCCGGACTCCACGAGCGCGCTCAGGACGCCTTCGCCGACCCCAGCGGCATGGCGTGTCTCGTCCACGACCAGCACCCGCCCGGTGGCCTCGGCCGCACGGACGATGTCGTCGACCGGCAGTGGCGCCAGCCAGCGCAGATCGAGCACGCGGACGGCGATGCCACGCTGGGCCAGCCGGCGAGCGACCCGCAGGCTCATCCGCACGCCGTTGGCGAAGGTGACGATGGTGAGATCGCGGCCTTCGCCGTGGACCCGAGCGCGACCGATGGGCACGTGCTCGCCGGCGTCGGCGGCAAGCCAGCCGCCGTCGCCGTCGGCGAACAGGTCTCGCGTGTGGTACAGCGCGATCGGTTCGAGAAAGACGCAGACGGTCCCGTCGACCGACGCCGCGGCCAGACAGGTGCGCAGCATGGCCGCGGCGTCGTCGCCCCGGGCCGGGCAGGCGACCACCAGACCGGGGATGTCACGCAGGACCGCGACGGCGTTGTCGTTGTGGAAGTGCCCGCCGAAGCCACGCTGATAGGCCAGGCCGGCGATACGCACGACCAACGGGTTGCGGTACTGCCCCCGGGAGAAGAACGACAGCGAGGCGGCCTCACCGCGCAGCTGGTCTTCAGCGTTGTGCAGGTAGGCCAGGTACTGGATCTCCGGGACCGGGAGCAGGCCGGCCAGGCCGGCGCCGAGGCCGAAGCCCAGGATCGACTGCTCGTCGAGCAGCGTGTCGAACACTCTGGCCTGGCCGAACCGTCGTGACAGGCCGCGGGTGACGCCGTACACGCCGCCCTTGCGCCCGACGTCCTCGCCGAAGACCACGACCCGGTGGTCGTTGTCCAGCGCCGCGGCGAGCGTGGTGTTGATCGACTCCGCCAAGGTGGCCGGCGCTGCTTCACCGTCGGGCTTGCGTAGCCGCTTCGCGGCGTCGGCGACCAGCTCCGGCGTGCGTGGCGACAACGGCGCGACGATCTCGGCCGCCGAACCCAGCTGAGGCGACTCGGCGACCTCGGCCACGACGGCATCGACCCTGGCCCGAATCTGGTGGTAGCGGGCGGTGAGGTCAGCACCCGTGGCCGCGCCGGCGCCGACCAATGCTCGGGCGGTCCCCAGGACCGGATCGCGCTGGTAGTCCGCGACGATCTCGGTGTGGCTGCGATAGGTGATCTCGGCGTCGCTGCCGGCATGGCCGAGGTAGCGCACGGTGCGCAGGTGCAGAAAGACCGGGCGGCGACGTTCGCGCACCAGCCGGGCCGCTTCGGTGGCGGCCTCGAGCGCTGCGACGGTGTCGGAGCCGTCCACGGCGATGTAGGTCAGCCCCGGTCGCGAGCCGTAGGCCGCCCGGATCCAGCCGGTCGGCGTGGGCACGGAGATCCCGGTGCCGTTGTCTTCGCAGACCAGCAGTAGCGGCATCGGCAGCCCGCGATAGGCCGTGTTGAGCGCGGTGTTGATGGCACCCGTGGCCGTCGAGTGGTTCGCCGAGGCGTCGCCGAACGAGCAGACCACGACGGAGTCGTCCGGCCACGGCGGCTCGACGCCCAGGCGGCGCGCGCGGTGCAAGGCGAGCGCCAGGCCCACGGCCCGCGGCAGGTGCGAGGCGATCGTGGACGTCTGCGGGATGATCGACAGGGCCGCGTGGCCGAACACCTTGTGCCGACCTCCGGCGATCGGCTCGTTGGCGGAGCCGATCAGGCTCTGGACGATGTCGCGGATCGGGGTCGACCCGTCCACCTGGCCCGCGCGAGCCACGTAGAACCCGCCGGAGCGATAGTGCAGCAACGCCGGGTCGGTGGCGCGCAGCGCCTCGGCGACCACGGCGTTGCTCTCGTGGCCGGCCGACCCGATGGTGTAGAAGCCGCGGCCCTCGGCCTGCAGCTCCCGGGCGACGACATCGAGGTGCCGGCTGGTCACCTGCGCGTCGAAGATCCGCCACAGCGTTGCAGGACCGGTCGCTGCCACCGCCGGCCCCGCCTCGGCCGGCCCGGTGTCGAGCTCGGCCACCGCGCCGAGGAGAGCGTCCTGCAGAGCTGCCACCGGGTTGGTCGAGGGGGTCACGGTGTCAAGCGTCCTCAGCCGTCGAGGCGGAACTCGGTGTCGGGGACCAGCTCGGCGACGTCCATCTGGGCTTTCTGCAACTTGCCGGAGTAGTCCCAGTTCATCGACTGCCACCGGGTGAACTGGTCGAGCACCCAGATGCCGGACTGCCGCGAGCCGTTGCCGGACTTGCCGTTGCCGCCGAACGGCAGGTGCGCCTCGGCGCCGGAGGTGGAGTTGTTGACGCTGACCATGCCGGCGCCGATGCCGCGCCGGTAGGCGAACACCTCGGCGGGGTCGTTGGTGTAGATGGAGCACGACAACCCGTATCCGGGCGCATTGGCCAGTTCGATGGCGTCGTCGAGGCTGGTGCACGTCGTGACGCCGACGATGGGGCCGAACGTCTCGTTGTCGAACAGCTCGTCGCCGGGGCGGACGCCGTCGACGATCACGGGGTGGTAGTACAGGCCGTTCGACGGGTCGCCGGCGAAGCCGGGGCGTGGGTTGGCTGCGGTGATCCGCCCGGTGGGGCCGTGGACCGTGTGCTGCGGCTGGATCCAACCGAGGTACTTCTCGTACCGCTCGGCGAACTTCGCATCCAGCAGCGGCCCCATGAGCACGTCACCGCTCGGGTCGCCGACCACGGCGGCGTCGACGGCTGCGGTGAAGCGGCGCAGGAACTCGTCGTGGATCGACTCGTGCACGATGGCCGTCCCCAGCGACGTACACCGCTGCCCGGCCGTGCCGAATCCGGAGAACAGCGCACCTTCGACGGCGAGGTCGAGGTCGGCGCTGGGCATGACGACCAGCGGGTTCTTGCCGCCCAGCTCCAGACAGGCGGTCTGCAGATGGCGTCCGGTCAGCGCGCCGATCTCGCGGCCGACCTCCGGCGAACCGGTGAATCCGACCTTGTCGACGTAACCCTGCTCGAGCGCCTGCTCGAGGCCGGCGTACGTGGTGGCGCCGTCGGCATGAACGATGTTGAACACGCCGTCGGGCAGCCCGCCCCCGCGCACGAACAGCTCGTGGAAGGCCTGCGAGATGGCCGCGGAGTACTCCGCCGGCTTCCAGACGACGGTGTTGCCGGCCAGCAGGGCCGGGACGATGTACCACGACGGAACCGCGACGGGGAAGTTGCCGGCGGTGATGACCGCGACGGTGCCGACGGGGTTGCGGAAGGTGAACAGCTGCTTGTCGGGCATCTCGCTCGGCACGGTCTGCCCGTACAGGCGCCGGCCCTCGCCGAGGAAGAAGTCGCAGGTGTCCACGATCTCGCGGACTTCACCGAGCGCCTCGGTGTAGGGCTTGCCGATCTCGCGCACGACGAGTCGCGCCAGAGCTTCGGCGTTCTGCTCGACCACGCGCCCGATGTGGGCGATGGCCCGGCCACGGACCGGGGCGGGCACGTCGGCCCAGGCCTGTTGGGCGTTGGAGGCGACCACGGCGGCGCTGACGAACACGCGCGCCGGCGCAAGATCGATCTCGGCGACCACATCGTCGAGGTTGGCCGGGTTCAGCGACGGCAGCCGAGGCGACGTACCGGAGTCCAGGGGCTTGCCGTCGACTACGGAGGTGACGAGACGGGACACGGTGACTACTCCTCGGTTCTCATGACGTCTGGCGAGCTACGGCGCGGCCGAACGCCGCGACGGCCTGGTCGATCTCATCATCTGACACCGAGAGGGCGGGACGGAAGCGGATCGCGTGCTCGCCGCTGGGCAAGGCGATGACGTGCTCGGTGTCGCGCAGGTCGGCCAGTACGGCGTTGCGGGTGGCCTGGTCGGGCAGGTCGGCGGCGACCATCAGGCCCCGGCCGCGGACATTGGTGACGGCCGCGGCCTCGGCCGCCACGGCGTGCAGGCCCGCCACGAACCGCTCGCCCTTCGCCTTCGCCGCGTCGATGAGGCCCTCGGCCTCGATGATCTCGAGAATACGGCGGGAGCGGACCATGTCGACGAGACCACCGCCCCAGGTGGAGTTGATACGCCCGGAGACCGCGAAGACGTTGTCCGGCACCTCGTCGAGGCGCCGGCCGGCCATGATGCCGCCCACCTGGACCTTCTTCGAGAACGCGACGATGTCCGGCGACAGGCCGAGCTGTTGATACGCCCAGGCCGACCCGGTGGTCCCGGCGCCGGTCTGCACTTCGTCGACGATGAACAACGCGTCGTGTTCGTGCGCCAGGCGCTGCATCGCCTGGAGGAACTCCGCGCGCATGTGGTTGTCGCCGCCTTCGCCCTGGATCGGCTCGGCGATGAACGCGGCGATGTCGTGCGGGTGGTCGGCGAAGGCCTGCCGGGCTTGGGCCAGCGCGCGCTCTTCGGCAACCGCCACCTCGTCCAGGTGATCGGCGAGCGGGAACCGGATCGCCGGTACGTCGACCCGCGGCCAGTCGAACTTCGGATACCGGGCGGTCTTGCCCGGATCGGTGTTGGTCAGCGACATCGTGTAGCCGCTGCGGCCGTGGAATGCCCTGGTGAGATGGAGAACCCGGGTGCCGAGCCCAGCGTCACGCCCGTTCGCCTCGTTGTGCCGGCTCTTCCAGTCGAAGGCGGCCTTCAGCGCGTTCTCGACCGCGAGCGCGCCACCTTCGACGAAGAACAGGTGCGGCAGCTCGGGGTCACCGAGCACGCGGGAGAAGGTCTCGCTGAACTCGGCCAGGTGCGCGGTGTAGACGTCGGAGTTGGCCGGCTTGTTCGCCGCGACCTGGGCGAGCAACTCCATGAAGGCGGGATCGTCGACGATCCCCGGTGGGTTGCAGCCCAGGGGAGAGGAGGCGAAGAACGTGTACATGTCGAGGTAGCGCGTGCCGTCGCGAGCGTCGACCAGCCAGCTTCCCCGGCTGGCGATGGGGTCGAGGACGAGCTTGAAGCCGTCGGTGAGCAGGTGCTTGGCGAGGACGGCGTGGACTTCGTCTGCCGGGATGCTGAGCTGTTCAGCCATGGTGATGAGCTCCTTGGCCTGGGCGCTGGACGTCTGGTGAAGGCGTGGCGGGAAGTTCTTCCTGTGGGCGCGGCCTACTACGTAAATCTTACGGTATCAGGCAAGTGATCCCGGTGATCGTCAGGCACTGGGCCGGATGTGGACGTTGATCGTCACGTCCTGATCGCTCCGGCGTCCGCCGCGCGTACCATCGCCCGGATGAAGCACTACGACGTGCTCGTCGTCGGCCTCGGGGCGGTGGGTAGCGCCGCTGTCCATCACCTGACCGCGATGGGGACGAGCGTGCTCGGCATCGACCGGTACGCGCCCCCGCACCCGTACGGCTCGACCCATGGCGACACCCGCATCACGCGCGAGGCGGTCGGCGAGGGCGAGGTCTACGTGCCGTTCGTCCGGCGCAGCCACGAGCTGTGGCACGAGCTGGAGCACGAGACGTCCACCGCGGTGCTGCACCGCACGGGTGGGTTGCTGGTGCGCCCCGCCTCGGTCACGGCCTCCATGCACGGTGCCGACGACTTCCTGCGGTCCACCATCGACGTGGCCGTCGCACACGGCATCGACCATCGGCTCCTCGACGCCGACGAGCTGCGCCGGGAGTTCCCCCAGTTCCGGGTCGGCGTCGACGACGTCGGCTTCTTCGAGCCGGGCGCCGGCTATGTCCTGGCCGACGACGCCGTTCGTGCCCAGCTGGAACTCGCCGAGCGCCGCGGTGCGACGCTGCGGCGGGACGAACGCGTGCTGTCCGTCGTCGACACACCCGCCGGCGCCGAGGTCCGTACCGAGCGCGAGCGCTACGGCGCGGACGTGGTGATCCTGGCGCCCGGCGCCTGGCTGCCGGAACTGATCGAGCCCGAGCTGGCACGACTGTTCACCGTGTATCGCCAGGTGCAGTCCTGGTTCGAACCGCAACGTCCAGGCACCGCGTTCGAGCCGGACCGGTGCCCGATCTTCATCCGGCAGACCGGGCCCGGCGTCGACGACGTGTTCTACGGCTTTCCCGCCATCCACGGTCCGGCCGGCGGCGTGAAGATCGGTACCGAGCGCTACGACACACCCACCGCGCCGGGCACCGTCCGCCGTACCGTCGACCCGGCCGAGCACGCCGCGGCCTACGAGAGGTTCGTCCGCGGCCGCGTCCTGGGCGTGACCGACACCGTGCTGCGCGGTATCACCTGCCTGTACACCGTGACCCCGGACTTCGGCTTCGTCGTCGACCGGCATCCCGGGCGCGAGCACGTCGTCGTCGCAGCAGCATGCTCGGGGCACGGGTTCAAGCACTCCGCTGCTGTCGGTGAGGCCACAGCGGCGCTGGCCATCGGCGGTGTGCCGCGGCTGAACCTGTCGGCGTTCTCGTTCGCCAGGTTCACCGGTTGACGGCGCGGCGGCCTCAGCCGTCGACGGAGACGCCGAACTGGACGTCGTGGCTGGACGCATCGGCGGCGGCGAAGGCCAGCAGCCGCTCTGCTTCGTCGGCCACCGCATCGCGTGCGGCGGAGTCGAGCCGGCGAAACGGCGTGATCGCCACGGTGGCGGTGCCGCGGGCGCGGATGATCCGCCACATGCCGGCCACCGTGCCGTCGACCAGCAGTGCATTCGGGGTCACACCGTTGCGGGTGTTCATGCGTTTGCGGTCGACGTCGGAGATGATCCGGGTGCGGTCGGCGTGGGAGCGCAGCACGTTGTCGAAATCCGGGAGGAAACGCGGTGGCGCCGGGACGTCCGGGGCCGGGAGCTCGGCGTCGGGCAGGTCGAACAGCTGCGTGCCGTTGTCGTCGTCAAACGAGCGAAGGCTCGCCCGCAGCGGTTCGACGACCTCACGCAGGCGCGTCAGGCCCGACCAGGTCTGCATGTCGGCCACGCTGGCCGGGCCGAAGGCGCCGAGGTAGCGCAGCACCATCGTGGCCGGTGCTGGCTGTGGGTCGAGGCCGCGACCCAGCCACGACTCGGCCGTGGTGAGGCGGGGCTGCCCGCGCTGTCCCCACACGCCTCTCGGTGGTACCTGGACCAGGGGGAGGAGATCACGAGCGGCGTGCGCCAGGTGACCGGGGCCGCAAGTGGGCCAGTGTTCGGCCAGCAACGTGCCGAGCTCGGCGTTGGTTCGCGGCTCCTGCTCCAGAAGCGGCCGGGCGACCTCGACGAGCCGGTCGAGGTCGACGTCGGCCAACGGCTTGGC
Source organism: Haloactinopolyspora sp. (assembly GCF_027324685.1). Classification (NCBI taxonomy): domain Bacteria; kingdom Bacillati; phylum Actinomycetota; class Actinomycetes; order Jiangellales; family Jiangellaceae; genus Haloactinopolyspora; species Haloactinopolyspora sp. Next base: position 2,164 of record NZ_DAHVSH010000044.1, on the reverse strand, counting down.
ATGCAGCATGTTGGTACGCAGGTCGCGATCCATGATGACCTGCGTCAGCGGGCGAAGCGTGGCACAGTCCGCCGCCGACACCAGGTGGATGGTCCCGCGCATCACGACGATGCGGACGACCTTGCGGTCGAGCAAGAGGCCGGCGAGCTCGTCGGGGGTGAATCCGGCCAGGCGCGACCACAGCTGATAGTAGGCAGACGACGGCGCCTGCGCCTCCAGGCCCACGAGATGCTCGATCGCTGTCAGGGCGTTCACGTCGCGGCGGCGCAGCAGGAACTGGCGCTCCAGCGTGGCGCGGCCCAGCTCGCGCGCCGACAAGGTCGCGCGAGCAGGCCCGGACGTTCGCGGCGAGTTCGGCATCACCATCGATCGTAGGGCTCGCCCCGGCCGTTCCGCGGACGGTCGTCAGGCACAATCCCGGGCATGGCAACGCTCTACCGCAACGCTCGCGTCCACAGCCCGACCGAGCCCGCGGCCACGGCGATGCTCGTGGTGGGCGACCGGATCGCCTGGGTCGGGGCCGACCACCCGAGTGCCGCGGCCGGCGCCGACATCGTCGACCTCGGCGGTGCGCTGGTCACTCCGGCCTTCGTCGATGCGCACGTTCACCTGACCGAGACGGGCCTGGCGATGGACGGTGTCGATCTGACGTCGGCGACCAGCCGGAGCGACGTGCTCGATGCCGTGGCCCGCCGGGCCCGGCAGCGCCCAGGCGAAGTGATCATGGGTTTCGGCTGGGACGAGGGCGCCTGGCCGGAACCACGCCCACCCGCCCGGGCCGAACTCGACCGCGCCGGCGGCGGGGCGCCGGTCTATCTCGCGCGGGTCGACGTGCACACCGCGGCGGTGTCGTCAGCCCTGCTGGACGCCGACCCCGGGATCGCGGTAGCCGACGGCTACGACGACGGCCTCGTCCGCCGCGACGCACACCACCGGGCACGAGGGGCGGCCCGGGCCGCACTGGACCCCGAACGCGTGCGGACCTTGCGGCGCGAGGCGCTGCTGAGCGCGGCGAAGCTGGGCATCGGGGCTGTTCATGAGATGGGCGCCCCCCACATCAGCGACGCCGACGACTTCGCCGCCGTCCTGGCGCTCGGCGCCGAGCCCGATCTCCCGGACGTCATCGGCTACTGGGGCGAGTTGCACCAGGTGGAGCGTGCCCGCCAGCTGGGCGCTGTCGGCGCGGGCGGAGACCTCAACCTGGACGGCTCGCTCGGCTCACGCAGCGCTCGGCTGTCCGACGGCTACGCCGATGCGCCGGGCGAGCGGGGCATGCTCTACGTCGGTCTGGACGACGCCACGGCGCACGTCGTGGCGTGCACCAGGGCAGGCCTGCAGGCCGGGTTCCACTGCATCGGCGACGAGGCGGTCGCCATGGCCGTGGCCGCTGTCGCTGCCGCCGCTCGGCACTGCGGCCTGGCTGAGGTCAGGGCATGCCGGCACCGGCTCGAGCATGTGGAGATGCTCGCCCCCGACTTGGTGCCCGAGCTGGCCCGGCTGGGGATCGCGGCGAGCGTGCAGCCGAGCTTCGACGAGCTCTGGGGTGGGCCTGACGGCATGTACGCGCAGCGGCTCACGCCGGAACGCGCCGGCGGGCTCAACCCGTTCGGGCCGATGGCCGACGCCGGCATCTTGCTGGCGTTCGGTTCCGACTCGCCGGTCACGCCCATGAGCGGCTGGCAGGCGGTGCGCGCGGCGACCGGCCATCACGCGCCCGAGCACCGGCTCAACACGCGCGAAGCGCTGGCCGCGGCCACGCGGGGTGGATGGCGAGCTGCGAGAGTCGACGACGCTGGCGTCCTCGCTCCTGGCATGCTGGCGTCGTTCGCCGTGTGGGATGTTCCCGGCGACCTCGTCGACGGTCTGCCTGACGTCGCCGCCGGGACTGATCCACCACACTGTCGGCGTACAGTCGTGCGTGGCCGAACGGTGTGGGAAGGCTGACACGCCGGTCGGCCGGACACTTTCTCGATCGACTTCACCGAAAGCGCACCGCTCGGACCTGGGCAGATGTGCTGTTTACGCAGGTCAGAGCGTGGCTTGACACCTACGGATCGGTGCAGCACAGTCGCAGAAGTCCACCAGCGGACGAACCGCTCGGGTCAGTGGCCTGGGTGGGTGGTGCGACCGGGGTCGAGGGGCGACTTTCCACCGGGAAGTCGGG